>JALONV010000143.1 GCA_025454755.1 Bacteroidales bacterium
ACGGCATGATGCCCTTGCAGAGAAGATATTTGAAAAATTCTCTACCGCTGAGAAAGAGCTCCTAGAGATCAGGCAATTCATTGAGAATTCTTACCAGGCAAGTCTTAAACGAAAGATACTGTTAAACAATGATGACCTGAACTATATATCCGGCAAAGATTCATTATTAAACCTCACTCCTGATCTGAAGCGATTCATTGATGAAAGCAGGAGACATCAAAAGGCTAAACTAAGAACGTTAAGGAGACTCACTTCAATTTCTGCTTTTTCATTTCTTATATTAATCTGTATTCCATTATATTATGTCCTGGATTCTGTTAAGCAAACACAGGCAGACCGCCGTGCATTAAGATCAATCAATCAGTATTCCGATCCGCTTGAAAGACTAACAGTAGCCGGATTAGCCTGGAAACAAAGTCCTGGGGCCCTCGAAAAAGAAGCACTTCTTAAATCTTTTAATGATATCCTTAAGGCAAGGCAAAAAGATTCATTAATGACAACCATTGCGGAAAAGTATGATATTGAATTTGATCCAGCCCCTGTTAATATAGATTACGCCGCATGCTCAAAGAACAATCAATTTGTTTATGGATATGGCGATTCACTAGTTTTCATATGGACTTCCACGGGTAAGCTGGAAAATATAATAAGTACTATTCATTCCCCGATTATTGATATCAAAATGTCGGATAATGTTAATTTGATTGGAGCTGTAAGTGTTGATAGCATACTGACTGTACTTGATCTTTCCGGGAAGGTTATGTTCACATATAAAACGCAATACAATGAGTTGAATACAAAGCAGATATTTAAATTCACCAAGGATGATAATATCATTGCTATCGGAAATGAATCTGATGCCGTTCTTTTAGGAAAGGATGGAAAGATAATTCAAACCTTTAAAAAGCATACAGATGGCGTAAATGCAATTGATTTGTCTCCGGATAATAATTTCATAGCTACCGGTTCTTCCGATTCAACGATTAATATTTGGTATTACAATTTTGTAAGGAGCAGATATGATTTTTACAATACAATCACCTGGCACGAGGATACTGTCCTGAGTGTTTCATTCGGATCAAATAATTTATTTCTGGTATCAACTTCCAAAGGGAAATTCGTTATTGTTGGCGATATTAACAATAGAGTAGAAATGAATTACAGGCATTTCAGAGATTATTTCTACGCAGAATTTTCTCCAACCGGCAATGGCATAATTATTGGCAGTTACTATTATGAAAATCAAAAACTTATCAAGGTATATTATAGTTTGAATTATACACATCCGGTTATGAATTTAACTCGCAGGGCGAATGATGGAGACATCTATTCCGAGAATTTCGGATTTCCCTTACTCAAATTTTCAAAAGATGAAGATTATTTTATAAGCACCGATAACGAAAAAATATATCTTACCGACAATAATCTGGCGCTTGAAAAAAACAGATTTAATATCGGGTCAACATATACTTTGCTAGAGTACTCTGGAACAAATCCATTCTTTACACCTGACGCAAATTACTTATACTATGTAGACAGGAACATTATCCATACCTGCTTTATTAAAATTGAGAAAATCCTTGAAGTAGCAAGTAATGTGAAAGAATAGCCAGGTTCAATATTTTGGGATACCCTCAAGATTTTGCAACTCAATCCCTTTGTTCACATCCCAGGGTGTGCCTCCTATATCCAGTATCCAGAAATAAAGATCGGGGAAAACGTTGCTTATTATAATAAGTGTAAAGACGATTACCATTGGTAGAAGTACTGCCCTGAAAAATATTTTTCGATCCTTGTCTGTCCAGCTAATATAGTTTGAACCCGGGAGAGTAAAAACCATCCCAAGAACTGCAATGATAAACAAGAACACGCCTGCATATCCAAGAGTATTTCCCAGTGTCCTCGACCAATGCAGTACCATATTCAACCATGCAAAAGCATAAATAGAGATAATAAAACTTGAAATTGAACCAAACCATTTCAAAAATGGGTTCTGCTTTATTTTAAAAAGGAATCTTACCGAGTTAACCAGGGAAGTCAGACTAAGAAAAAATAGAGAAGAAGCCATAAAATATCCTGCCATAGGCCAATGATTTCTCTTAAAAACCAAACCTGTAATGAAAATAACTATAAAGACTACTGGCCAATTGTAATATTTTTCTGCCGACAAATTTAAAATGACCATGTCTGCAATTCCAAAAATCAACATAAAAAAACCTACTGCTGCATAAAGTGGTTTTGTCGGCAGATTAAGAAGCACAATTGTGGAGCCGAGAAAAACAGGAAGAAGGATCCATAAGATTCTTTTTCGCCTTTTCCTTTTATTCTGAATTGTATCAGTCTGATTTATATCCATCAGATTTTGTTTGAGTAGTTTAAAGTTAATCCAATTCCAGACAATCCGCAACTTTTTCCCCCTTGTGTTCCTTTGTGTGTACTTCGTGCCCTTTGTGGTTAAAAAAAATCCTCACCACTAAGGTGCACTAAGGATGTCACAAAGGCGCACAAAGGATTTTTAAGCTGCTGATTATCTGGCTCGTTTGAAATCTGACAGAATTTTGTTATATTTACTTAATTGTGCCCTGCCAGATCAGGCATAATCAGAAAAATCTAAAGAAAGAGATAACCAGGCAAAGGTTTCGCCATATAAGGAACGGTGCCGAAAATTCCTTAATAAGAGTAGGCTTATTCTAATTCGTTATGTATGAAAAAAAGTACTTTTCTTGCCGGAGTAATTTCAACAATTCTTCTGCTAATGGGGGTAACGATGAAATCACTTCATTGGCCTGGCGCTGCTGTGGTTTTGACAGTCGCAATAGCAACCTTTAGCCTGGGTTATGCTGTAATGCTTTTCCTGGATAAAAACAAAATGGCACAAAATGGCTATGAAAGGTTTGCCAATGTCATGGTTATGGCAACCATGATAATTGTGGCAGTCTCTTTTCTCTTTAAAGCCATGCATTGGCCCGGAGCAGGTATCGGGATCTACGTTGCACATATTTTCCTGCTTTCTTTGCTTCCGATACTTTATATACAGGGAACAAGGGAAACAGACCCTGTCAAGAAACTTCATATCGACAGTTCAGCTATTCTGGTTGCATTCATAGCGGCGATTTCCTTATATATATGGTGGAGAACCAGCAGTTAAAATCTATATTAAAAGGATTCCGGATAATCTGATTATATACAAAATTGATTATGAGCACAAAGGCAAATCCTATTGATATAAGCAATGAATCTCTCTGGCATGCAAGGTTCAGAGATTCTGCCCGGGTGGCCGATGATGCTTTACGGACATTGAAAGAAGCAGAAAAAGCAGCTTATCCAAAGGGAATTGCTTATGCTAAGCTCAATATCGCAGCTGCCAGCTTCCTTCAGTCGAAGAACGACATAGCCCTTAAATATCTCACCGAGGTTTTCGAGTGGTTCGAAAACAACCGCCTGGAAAAAGGTTATGTCAATGCACTTCTGCTGAAAGGCAACATATATGAAAGCTTTGGCGACTATGAGAAAACGCTCCAGCTATGGCTCGAAGCCTATAAGGCATCAATAGAAATAAGCGACAGGGAATCCGAGGGAGAAGCCTGTAACCAGCTGGGTCTGATCTATTCAAGGCTCTGTAATTTCTCCAGGGCACTCGAATTCTTCAATAAAGGCCTTAAAATAAGGGAAGAAATGGG
>JALONV010000068.1 GCA_025454755.1 Bacteroidales bacterium
AACCTGCTGGTGACACTGCTGTCGCTGTAATTCACTTTGTTTTTGGTGAATTTTATGAACGAGAAGTTAAGGTCAACTGAATCCACTTCATCAGGCATTCTTCCCTGAACAAATACTGCTGATCCCATGTTTTTGGCAGCATAACCTGTAATAATTGGCAGAAGGGTGCTCAGGTAAACAGCTCCTCCGATTATTATCAGCAATAAGAAGATCAGAACTCCTGCAAAGATTCTTCTTCCTGTTTTTGATTTGGCCGGCTGTGTCATCTCATATTAAATCTATGGTCCTGCAATTTATAACTTATAAAGATATTATATTTATGACCATTTAACGGAAACTGAAGAATGTTTAAAAATACTGCTGCGATCGGAGCCGATATCGGGAGGAATGTTATAAGGATAGCAGTCGTTAATTATGGCGGCGAAGTCATCGCGGTTAATTCCTGGCCTCTTGCTGATAGACAGACTTCAGACTACCTTATCGCCAAAGTAATTGACGCTGTACGCAGTATCAGGCATGAAGTAGCTGTGTCAGGAGTAAATCCTATCTGTATCGGGATATCTGCAAAAGGATTCATTGATCATAAAGCCGGAATTGTACTTGGACCTGACCGCGGCATTAAGGGATGGAAGAATGTCCCTCTGGCAAAACTGGTGTAAATACGGAGCTGCACGTGATTTTAGCAATGTAGTCTTTGTTGCCCTGAGGACGGGAATCGGAGGTGGGATCATAATAAACGGAAGGCTCTACAGAGGAGTGAACAATGCCGGTGGCGAGATAGGTCAGATGATAATTAATTATGACAATGGATTAAGCGACAAAGGAATAAAGGGCTCTTTTGAACATCATGCTTCCGCAACTGCACTTGTCAGGAGGTACCTTGAATTATCAGGGGGACAAAAATCCGGGAGTGCAAATAAGCTTACCGGCAAGGATATCTTTGAGCTGAGTTACAGGAATAATCCTGAAGCCAGGGCTGCAGTAAAGGAAAACGCCTGGCTTGTCGGAATCGGGCTGGCAAATCTCATTGCTATCTTCGCTCCGGAAATAATAGTCCTCGGCGGCGGTATGTCAGAAGCCAGGGATACCTATATAAATATGATACGCAAAAGCGCATTTGCCAATTCACTTGAAAACTGCAGGGCTGAAGTGAAGATTGAAAGAGCCCGGCTTGGATCAAATGCACCTCTTCTTGGCAGTGCGTACTACAGCATGATACGACTGGCAGGAAAGAATATTTAAAATGACAAGAAAATAACCTAGATGACAACGACGACATTTAATGCATTTCAGGGAACTCCTTCACCCAGGTCACAGACATTTGTTTTAGTAACTGCATTCCTGTCATTGCTGGCAATAGTCGGATTCGCGCTTTACGGACTGCCGTTGTTCTATAATTTCTATATAGATGATTTCGGATGGTCGCGCAAGATTGTGACTTCAGGAAATGCTTATGCCAAGATATTCGTTGCCCCATTGTTCGGCTTCCTTGCAGGGTGGATTGTAGACAAATACGGACCAAGAAAAATGCTGATGACAGGCGCCTTCATGACCCTGGCAGCATTCCTGGGACTCAGTATGATGAAGTCGCTCAGCGTATTCTATATCTCATATGTTTTCGTAGCGCTAGGTTATGTCTTCGGCGGACCCCTTCCATGCCAGGTCCTTATTTCAAGATGGTTCACAAAGAATCGCGGAAAGGCAATGGGCATAGCATATCTTGGCATCGGAACCGGATTTACAATTGTTCCCCAGCTTGTTGCGGCACTCGAGAAAAACCTTGGATGGAATATGGCCCTTGTTGCACTGGGCATAATTATCGTTCTCGTTTCAGTGCCTCTGGCCCTCTTTGTAAAGGATTCACCATCCAGAACAGATGTGACTATAAAGCCGGAACCTGCTATTCCCATAAAGGTCATTCTTAAGAACCCCTGGTTTTATATCCTGGCAGCGGGCAGTATGTGCTCCATCGGGGCTGTTGGAGGAGTAAACCAGCACCTGAAGCTTTATATGAAGGATCTTGCGATGGACGAAGCTTCAATTGCAAACATAATATCGCTTGTTGCATTCATGAGCCTTGGCGGACGTGTCCTGATGGGATGGTTTGCAGATCTTTTCCCGCGCAAATATGTAATGATCCTGATCTACCTTCTTGTAGGCGGCTCCATACCTCTTCTTCTGATGCCTGATTTTCCGGGACGGTTATATATTTTCGCCGTTGTATTCGGACTTGGCCTTGGCGGCGATTATATGATTATTCCTTTGATGGCTGGTGATCTGTTTGGGGTGAGAACCCTGGGAAGAGTGATGGGCATAGTACTGGTTGCTGACGGAATAGCAGAAGCAACAATGCCAATGCTGGTGGGAGGAATGTTTGATAAATTCGGGACTTATAAATTTGGATTTATTCTGCTGATAGGGCTGGCTCTTCTCGGTACCTTTATAATTTCATGGCTTCCAAAGCGAAAACAGGAAACTGTTGAAGCTTCATTGTGAATTGACCTGGTCAGGGAAAATCAGTCGCAATAATCTGTTAACATTGAAGCTGTTGGAGTATAGTTCCAGCATTCCTTCTCTTTCTGCTATAATCTGTCGGGTAAAAGGCTTGTTCATCAGCTGATGGATCTTTTCAATAATCCCGTCAGCCGAGTCTTCGATATGGCATGCCGGACCAAGCAATGTGCCTTTTATTATATTGCTGTTTACTATGCAATGTCTTCCCGAGAAAAGTGATATCAGAAGCTTCAGCCTCAGGCCAATTGCCGAGATCGCAAACAGAAGGTTTATCTGTGCATTCCTGATAAGGTCCGACATCTGATCATCATCGGGATCAGATATAATGCTGATGTTGTTAAATGCTGATGCTTTCTTTTTCAGAAATAAAGGCGGCTTTTTGCCTGCAATCACACATTTATATGGCAGTCTTGAAAAGATCTTCGTGATCAGATACTCCGCAACAATTGAATTCTCATTCACCGAAAGGTCGGCATGAAAAACTATATAGTCACCTTTTCCTTCGGGACTTTCAACATGTTCACAGGGATGGAACGAAGGGATAAACTCCGCATTGTGGTAATTTTTCTCAAAATACTCCTGATCGGTAACTGAAACTGTGAGCAGAATATCTGCATTCTTCAGGATCTTTTCATATTTCTGAAGCCTTAAGGATTCAATTCCATAAAACAGCTTCCTGGCAGGGTTCTTTTCAAACCTGGCCATATTCATGTAATAGCGGTGTTCTATATTATGAACCCTTACGATCTTCAATCTGCCTGAAAGATACCGGTGATTGATCCAGTATGTGGTATGAAGACCGTCGAAGAGAACAGGGAAATTGTCACCGGAAAGATTTTCAAGAAGCTTTTCAGAATCTCTTGAAAACACAGTATATGGTAATAACGACATGTTCTTTATGAAAGAGGTGTTCCTGGGGTAGTAATTTATTGATTTACAAATATTTTCGAGTTTTGTAGTGTGATCCCTGCCGTACTCAAAACAATGTAGGTGAACTCCTACACCGGCTTCATGAAGAGATTTGATGCGGTAATAAGAATCAATTATTCCGCCATAATCGGGAGGAAAGGGAATGTTAAGTGATACAATATGCAGAGTGCTGCTCAACTTTCCTGTTTTCTTTCGTTGTTTAAAGATAAGTACTTTAACTGCATGTCATATAATTAATTTGCACCGTTAATTTATATTTTGGAAATTTGATTTATGGATTTCCTGTACAATTATGGTATCTCTCAAGAGGATGCTTTGACAGAATGCAAAGCGCTTGACCTGACAGACGGTGACTCACTGCTTTGTATTGCAAGCGCAGGAGAAATTCCGCTAAATATTACTGCATTGAAAAACGTGAGGATCACAGCTGTCGATAATTCGGTTGATCAGCTCAGATTATGCCGTATTAAACAAGCTGCTGCTCTAAACTGTGAATCGGTCGATGCAGCTTCTTTTCTGGGATATATGGAAATGGGAGCTGGTAAACGTGAAATGATTTTTCGTGAAGTGATTTCATCATTACTGTCAGAGGAAGACAAGAAATTTTGGTTTACAAACATTGAAGCTGTCAGGAATGGAGTAATTAATGCCGGCCGTTTTGAACAGTTCATGCAAAAAGTTACAGGCGTAGGAAGACTTATTGTGGGGAAGAAGAACCTTTATAGCCTGTTCGACTGCAATACTGTCACTGAGCAGAGAGAGGTTTTCGACAGGAAGATCAACGGAATCGTAGTTAACGGCATTTTCAGGATCGCCTTTCATCCATGGATATATAAAAACCGGGGTATAGATCCTGCAGGACTGACACACAGCGGAGCCAGGAATATAGGCGAATTCTTCTTCCACCGGTTCAGGAACTTCTGCTGCAATACTTTATCGAGGAATAACTATTACCTGCAGTTCACATTCTTCAACAGGGTACTCTTTCCTGAAGCCCTTCCCGAGTTTCTTCAACCCCGGTTTCATGAGAAGTTTTCTATGAATGTAAAAAACATTGAATACAGGGAGACGACCATTGAAAAAACTATCGAAGCTGCAAGACCCGGAGATTACAACAAGATCCACATATCAAATATAGGCGACTGGATGTCGACAGACTCAATGACCGGACTTTTCAGACTGATAAGGAACAATACCAACCCGGGTGCGAAAATTATTATGCGATATATCCATCTCGGGCATAAGATACCTGATGATGTACCGGAACTCCGTTCAAACACAGCTCTTGGCAACGAGCTGGTTCTTGAAGACCGTTATCCGTTTTATTCTGTTGTTCCAATTATCCGGACCTGACATGGGAATCTACCACATAGAGCCGCTTACCTCTGAACATAACAATGAAATACTGGCTGTGCTGCACTCAGCGCCAAACGTGACGGATAAACTCACAGTCTGCTTTGATCGTCAACCTGATTTTTTCAGACTGACAGAAAACAGGTATAAACCATATTATTATTTTGGATATTTCCGTAACGACAAGCTTAAGGGATTCTGCGGCATAGGCTATCATGATGCAATGGTAAACGGCAAACCGATGACGGTTTTTCACATGAGAGACTATTATGTAATCCCGGAGGCAAGAGGCATAGGATTTGGATTAAGGGTAACTGAGAAATTCTACAGCGAAACATGCAACAATGCCGATACAGGATATGTGGTTATCCTTGAAGGGAATAAACCTTCGCTTGACTATGTGGGTTATAGAAACGAGATGTTCCCTTATGTTCCGTATTCCCGCATTATCAATAAGCTGGATGTCAGGAATATTGTTCTGATCTGGCCGGTCATTAAATCAAAAGATTATGTAATTCGAAAAGCTGAAATTCACGATATCCCGGCTATTGTTACCTTGCTGAACGCTGAACATAAAGATCGTCTGTTCGGTAAGATATTTTCTGAAGAGACTTTTATTGATTATCTCGATAATTGTCCCGGCCTTGTTCTGAGCGATTATTATCTTGCCCTGGACAAAGCAGGGAAACCAATCGGAGTTTGTGCAGCCTGGGACTGTCATTCATTCAAGCAGACGAGGGTTCTGAATTATGGCAAAAGATTCAGCGTGGCGAAAGGAATTTATAAAGCTCTTTCGGTGGTTCTGAATGTACCTCCGCTGCCGGCTCCGGGTGAATGCTTCAGGGATATGATAATCACGGACTACGCTGTAAAAAACCGTATGCCTCTGATTATGAATGCATTGCTTCGGGCTGTATATATTGATGCACGTAAGAAAGGTTATCAGAACCTGCTATGGGGAAGTTCTGCTGATGATCCTCTTCTTAAGGCAACAGAAGGCTTTTTTTGCCAGCGCATTGTATCGAATATTGTACTTATTTCCACACGCAAGGATGTTGTTGAACCGGGAGCAATTCAGAATAATCTGCCTTATATAGATCTGCCCTGTCTTTAAATGAATCAGGATAATATTCCATCCCTGAGATGAACAATCCTGTCGGCGTATTTTGAGATCCTCTCATCGTGGCTTGCTATTGTCACGCTGATGCCATCAGATTTAACACTTTTATGAAGGAATTCTATTATTGCCATTCCCTGTTCAGTAGGAAGGCTTCCCGTCGGCTCATCGGCAAGGATCAGACTTGCTCCGCCAGCTATTGCCCTGGCAACAGCAACACGTTGTTTTTCTCCCTGGCTGAGCTTTCCCGGAAATTCATTTTTCAGATGACCAACCCCAAACCTTTCAAGACAATCAACAGCATTCTCTTTTGCCTTTCCGGGCAGAATTCCGGCAAATTTCATGACAAGAGTTACATTATCAATTACCCTCAGTGAATCGAGCAGGCAGAAAGTCTGGAAAATGAATCCCATCCGGCTTGCTCTTATCTTCTGAAGTTCGGCCTGGCGGTAATCCTGAACCCTCTTTCCAAAGATGAATACATCTCCCAGGGTTGGCTGCTGTAATCCGGCCAGTAATGTGAGGAGGGTGGTTTTGCCACTTCCGCTCGGTCCGAGAAGCAAGACCATTTCACCGGTCACCGTTTTGAATGTGACATTGTTCAAAGCAACAACATCATTTCCAGACCTTGAAAAAATCTTGGTAACACCTGCAAGTTCCGCTGTAATTATTTTATTGTCGCTGCTCATCTGAATACATCAAGAGGGTAAATGCGCCTTTGCCTGAGAAGGGGTAATATTGTGCTCAGAAAGCTTATTATTATCAATCCTGCTGCGACCAACAGAACCTGGCTGAAAGATGATTCAGCCGAAATAGTGGGGGAAAATCTCTTTACAGCATTAAGCATCGGATTGAACAGAAGAAGTGCAATTATCAAGCCGCTGGCTGCGAGCATCAGGGCTTGCTCAATCACAATGCCAGGGATGAATTTTGTCGGAGCGCCCAGTGCTTTCATGATGGCATAATCCTTTTGCTGTTCAAGCACATAGACCGACAGGATAAGGCTGAGAAGGGCTGTCAGAACCACTGCCCCTATCAGGGCAACCACATACAGCAAGGGCATTACTCCAGTCTCCGCTTCGTGAATATTATTATTTAAAAATGTGACTTTATCGTAAACCGCAAGATCCGGTGAAACGGATCTTATTTTTGCGGCGACGGCCAGGGGATCTGATCCGCTATTGACCATAACCTGGTAACATGACAGTATCGACTGAAATCCAAGCAGTTGACGTGCTTTGTTTAGCGTTATAAAGGCAAACTGGATGACAAACAGGTTGGTCCCGTCACATAATCCTGCGACTGTCAGAGTATCATCACGTATGGGAAGTTTATCACCGACCTTCAGCTTGTATTTCGCTGCAAATGTGTAGTCAAGGATTATCTGGTCATCATTCTGCAGAGTATCTCCCGCAACCATTTCCGGGGGTCCTCCCTTACCGGTAGAGGGATCATACCCGACCAGGTGCATTGATGCAGTGTTATCGGGCACATTGACCGTTGCAGTAAAAAACAGTATGGGCGCAATAGATCTGACTCCGTCGACCTGCTTTATTATTTCTCCGTGGCGGGTTGAAAGGAGAGAAGTGCCCCTTAAAAGGTTGGCAGCGTGTCTTTGAAGGATCCATATATCTGCCTCGCTTTCGCGGACATACCTGACAGACGCATCCGACACGCCGTAATAGATCGCCAGAAGAAACAGCATAAGCATCAGGCAGAGAGCAATGCCAATGGCAGTAATGATGAATCTTACATATTGGTTTGCCAGCGTCTTGAAAGCATACATTCTGCGGAAAGATGGATCTTTATCAAAATTATGAATATTATCCTTTACATGCAACCGGTCTGCCTGACAGGATTTGTCCCTGAAAAATTATTGACTTTGGCTTAACAAAATGTAACTTTGACAAAATAAAATCGTATCTGGCTGATTAATGCGCATCATGAAAGGCATAATAAAATCATTCCTGTTTCTCCTTCTGATTATGTTTTTCTCATGTGAAGAACAGGGTCTCTTTATTAAATGTGATGAGTGCCTTGATTCTGATCCATTTACTGCCGAACTTGAACTTAAACTTGACGTTAATTATAAAACTGGTGAAACATTGGTAAATATTTATGAGGGCAACCTTGAGGATGGTATTCTCTATAAGACGCGCGTGGTGACAGGGAAAAAAGCCATGATTCCGGTTCTTCTTAACAGGAAATACACTGTGACAGCAACTTATTACATTGAGGATGTACAGGGAAGTTACTGCATTGTTGTTGATACTGCCAATCCAAGGGTTAAATTCGATGAATCCCAATGTGATTATCCCTGCTATTTTGTTTATGACAGAGTGGTGGATCTTACAATGAAATAGAGAATATCTGACAATAAGACTTGATTACCTGCCCGGGATCGGGTCCGGTAACATCAGCGGCGTAAGGGATAATTTCACCTATTCAGGGCGAATAGTTTCTCATAGAGGTCCGGGTATCCGTTAAAGTATTTTATAGAGGCTGCCGGATTTTACATCATAGAATTGTGGACTTAATTACGAAAAAAGTGTCTATGAATTAAAGCTCCATGGGGCGGCTCCTGGGCTTCATATAGATATATTTGACATTGTTATATTTTTTACATAGTTTTGATAAGATAAATCTATAGACTATGAAAACAATCCTTAAATTATCATTAACATTAGCTTTGCTTTTGTGTGTAACAGCTGTAAATGGACAGAAGGATTCAACACTTTACAAAGTGAAATTGATGAAATTTGAGAATCAGGTAAAAAATAGCAGAATTGCAACTTATAGCGGATTAGTTGTAACAATAGGGGGTGGCATTTCAGTTTTAATTGGGAGATCATATCTAAAGAAGCACGATGATCTAATGGATGAAGGTAAACCTGAAGAGGCAGAAAAATATATTCACCCTGAACGCTACAGTTACATAATAGGGGGAGCATTGCTCAGTGCAGGAACTATTACTTCAGTTATCAGCGGGATTAACTGGGGTGTCGGTAAAAGAAAAATTAAAGAATACCAGATCAGGCTTGACGATACCAAATCAGGATTCTACTATAATCCTAAAAGTATTGGTGTAACTTTAGCCTTTAAGTTTTAAATAAGAATAATCCCTGACACCTGGATAGTCTCCATTCAGGAGACGAGCAGCCAGAAGCCCCTGGATCACCTCCGGGCTTTACATAGATAAATTTGACATTGGTTATCACTCATTGTGGTTCTGATAATCTAATACTTAATAACAACCCCAGCAACTATTCTCCCCTAACCACTTTAATAAATATATAAACAGGACTATACCTCCTGCGACACCAACTATTCCGCCCGCTACAATCGAGAATGTTTGTGCTGCTTTGTTATGTATTGTCTGTTTAGCCTTAACTATATCTTTCAGATTTACACAAAAAAGATTATTATTAATTCTTACTACTGAATCTGACGAAAGAAAAATGTGAACCCTATAATCAATATCTAGGTGCTGTTTTGAACAAATTGTACCTGATAAGGAATCCTCTGAGACAATTGTGTTTTCGAGCCATAAAACTGCAGTTTTCATGTGGATTACATAAACATATTTTTCCGGATCCGGAAGGTCAGAATATTTAATTTCTCCCGTAATGGATCTCATAGTGTAACAACCTGCAATCTGAATCAGCATTATAAAAACCATAAATGCCGACAGAATTTTAAGAAATTGTGAGTATTTCATCAGGTAGACATTTATTAAAAGACCATATGGTCAAAATCAAATTTTAATCAGATGATTAACAGAAAGAATTCCCCTTGATTTTACAAAGTTACGAAATTGAGATTATTAATAACTATTCATGGCATGACAAGAGGGCTGGCCTTCCGGCTTCGATCACCTTATTGATGCCATGAGGTAAAGCTGGATGTTTTTAATAGACAGCCAAAGAGGCGCAATAATAAGAAGGATAAACTAATGAAGACATAAAATGGTCCGGTCACTCATTTCCTCGTCGGAGATGTGGACTGTTTCGCACCCTGCCAGATTATGGCAGGGTGTTTTTATAAATAATTGTAACTTTGTATAAGTCTAAAACCTGACAAAATGAAAAAATTACTTGAAATAGTAGGATTTCTTTTAATAATCATTTTCTCTAACTCATGTAAAAAGGATGAGGATAAATCTATCACAGATGGTGATGGCAATGTTTACACCTCAGTAAAAATTGGCACTCAGGACTGGTTAACAGAGAATCTAAAAACCACAAGGTATTCAAATGGGGAAGTCATTTCTTCAGGTATTTATGTACAAGGTAATGATGAGGTAGCAATTCAGTCCGCTGTGTAAAAGACTAATCAACTAATAACAACAGCTTCATGCAAGCCCCGGAAATCACCTCAGGGGGCTTTTGTTTCTATAATTCCAAAGGGCTTCGCTATCGGACTCGGTTGTGGACTAAAACAGGATAGATATCCAGACCAGGATCCGGAGATTAGGGTAGGTAATACCAAAAAAGGATACCCGGAAGAGAGTTCCTCCAAGACGGAAATATGGTCCGGGATCCCAGTCTGTGTGGGTCTTAACTGGTTAAGATCCCCCATTAAATAATATTTCTTTTGGAACAGTTTTTGAACATTATTGTTGATATATTTGCAGCTACTTAATATCTTTGATCAGTATCAAATATCAATTCGATGGCGAAGAGTCAAACAGTGCATGGTCAATGGATTAGTGGTAAAAGTCGAATTAAATGTAATTTACCTTTAATTATTTTTAAAGAGAATGATAATATCATTACTTATTGTCCAGCCTTAGATTTAAGTGGTTATGGATCAACTGAAGATGAGGCAAAAAAATCTTTTGAAACTACACTAACTGAGTATTTTAGATATACTGTTAATAAAAAAACGCTGGCTGAAGATCTTAAGAAACATGGTTGGACAATCAGAAAATCCCTTAAAAAGGAGCCGATTCCACCTACTATGGAAAATTTACTTCAGAGGAATGAAGATTTTAATCGGATCTTTAATAACCATGATTTTCAGAAGAGAAGTACTACTGTAGAAATGCCTGCATTGGTATAATGACTCCATCAATAAAAAATGTTAGTATTAAGGATTTTAAAGATTTCCTTTCTCATCACGACTTAAAACAAATTAGAATAGAGGGAGGCCATGAGATATGGTGTGGAAATAAACTTACCAGACCTGTTGTATTTCAAACACATATAGATCCTATTCCATTATTTATAATTAAGAGCAATCTTCGTACAATGGGACTGACTTTGACTGATCTTCGGAATTATTTGGAATCAACTAATTGACTCAGACAGATTACTAACTCAAGAGAATATTAACTACAACAATTTTAGCTGAAGGGATTGTTCTCTGCGCTCACGAGCTCGTCACTTCGTTCCTCGGTTGCTCACTTCGTTCGCGGACCCGGAAGGTGGGCTTTCACAAAAAACATCCACCTGCGGTGGTCATTTTGCCCGAAGGGATTGTTCGCTGCGCTCACGGACCCAGTGGTGGGCTACTACAAAACAAACTATGACGTCCCACTGAAGCGGGACTTTCATTTTTTGTTTTTCATGACGTATCGCATGCCTGTCGGCTGCTCCGTCATTCAAACAAAAAATGCTCCTTGCGGAGCATAGTTTGTTTTGTGATCCCGAAGGGACTCAAACCCCCAACCTTCTGATCCGTAGTCAGATGCTCTATTCAGTTAAGCTACGGGACCCTTATTAAGCCGCAAATATAATAAATTTCTCTTTTTGATTGACTAATTGATGGAGATTCCTCGCTTTGCTCGGAATGACATAATTATGGTTTTTAATGGGGGCGAGGAGGCGGAATGGCTGCTGGCCATTCCGCCTCCTCGCCCCTGTCCAAAAAAATTACCTGTCATTCCGATCGGAGCGCAGAAGAGAGGAATCTCCAATCCTTACCACAAATCAAATAAAGAGAACGGTCACATGATGCGGAATGAGGAATCTCCAAACCATTACACTTTTTTTATGTCATGAATATTATCTACTTTTAATATTAGTTATAATCCTTTCTAAGCAACATCTATAATACTGATAATCAACAGAAAAAATAAAAATATGAAAAAGATAATCAAATGGACTTTAGGTGTATTGGGAGGTATCATACTTCTTGTCCTTATCCTCCTTTTCGCAGTCCCTGTTATATTTAAAGACAAGATAAAAACCAAAGTTGAACAGGTGATAAATGAATCTGTAAATGCACAGGTCAAATTCGACGGATACAAACTTACCTTCTTCCGTAATTTCCCCAATCTTTCATTTACCCTTAATGATGTCTCAGTTACCGGTGTCGATAAATTCCAGGGCGACACTCTTGCAGGCTTTAAATCATTCGACCTGGTATTCAACCTTGCAAGCCTTTTCAAAGAAACAGGATACGAGGTTAAATCAGTGATCCTCGACAAACCTGCCATAAATGCAATTGTACTTGCTGACGGCTCGGCAAACTGGGATATTGTCAAAGATACTGCCGAAACAGAAGCAGAAGTTGAAGCGACAGACACATCTGCCTCTTCTCTTAAACTCCAGCTACGGCAGGTTGAGATCAGGGATGCGTCAATCTCTTATAATGATGCTGAATCAAAAATGGCTGCCGTCATCAATAATTTGAACTTCAGTTTGTCAGGCGATATGTTTGGCAGCGAAACAGACCTGCTGATGGCTTTGAACATCGGAGAACTTGACTTCCTTATGGATGATATCAAATATCTGAGCAATGCAATAATCGATGCGAAAATCGGACTGATCGCTGATCTGGATAATATGAAATTCACATTCGGCGAA
>JALONV010000013.1 GCA_025454755.1 Bacteroidales bacterium
TTCCCGTGTTACAGGATGGAGCGGAGGCATTGGTTTGTTAGGCATGTCGGCCACGATATTATACCATTGACGCGGCATCTCTCTTTCGCTTAATAAAATTCTTGTTGTCTTTTTCATTGTCTTCATTATTAGTGGTTTATAAATTTTCCAAAACAAAAAGGGCACGCTGTGAACAGCATGCCCTTAAAATATCTTATACGGATAAACTATATGGCGTGTTTCACAGCATCAATCTTTGAGCTGCGCCACGACCAGATATTTATCCTCATTGTTTTCATGACTGCAAATCTAAATAATATTTTTTAAAAATAAAGAAATAGTGTAAAAAATTAAGTATTTCTATCAAAATAATGTGATTTTTAAGCTATTTTCCTGTTTTTATTATTAACCCCCTTCCCTGCCTTCCCCCAAGGGGGACGGTGATTGCCTGCTATGCGGGATAAGAAAAGGGGTTTTCTTATTCGTATACTTCAACTCCCATCATCTTCAGGTCATCAAAGAATTCAGGATAAGACTTACCTATGCAATGTGAATCCTTTATGGCTACCCGGCCGGAGGCCCCCAATGCTGCCGTTGCCAGGGCCATGGCAATACGATGATCTTCGTGTGAATTCACTTTCGCGCCGCTGACCTCTCCTCCGTTTACAATCATGTAGTCGTTGCTTACCTCAACTTTAATATTCAGTTTACCGAACTCTTCAACAAGTGCATCTGCCCTGTTGCTCTCCTTGTGGATCAGTCTTTTTGCACCTTTTATGCCTGATATTCCCTTGCAATATGATGCAAGTGCCACGAGAGGGGGAAAGAGATCGGGCGATTCAGTGGAATCAAATTCAAATGCTTTGTTCAAATGCTTTGAGGTCTGACTTTGAAACGGTGACGGAATTATCACTGATGCTCAACATGGCTCCGGCTTTGTCGAGTGCAGTGAGTATTGCCTTATCGCTCTGCCTGCTGTCCGTTCTGAGTCCTTCAACTGTTATTTCACCCGCAATGGCGCCGGCAACAAGAAGAAAGGCGCCTCCGCTCCAGTCGCTTTCGACGTCAAATACCGAGGCCTTGTATTTTTGATTTCCTGCGATTATGAATCGTGAGTAATTATCGTTTATCACCCTGATGCCGAATTTATCAAGCACCTGGAGTGTCATGTCTATGTACGGCTTGCTCTTCAGATCATTCACTTTAACAATTGAGTTTTTCGCTGTCACAGGGAGTGCCATTAAAAGACCTGTCAGAAGCTGAGAGCTTATCGATCCGTCAATTTCACATTCCCCGCCTGTAAGAGGGCCTTTGATTGTCAGAGGCAGAAAACCGTTATTACTGGTGCAGGCTACTCCAAACTGCCGGAGGGCGTCTTCAATCATGTTCATCGGTCGGTTCTTGAGTGATCCTGCTCCTGTGATATGGATCTCTCCGGGGTAGAGCGCAGCGATAGGAGAGAACATCCTGATTGCCAGACCCGACTCGCCGCAGTTCAATCGGTGCTCCTTCAGCTCTTCGCCTCCGGTGATTGATATTTCTGCAGTACCCGGTTTCACCCTGGCACCGAGACCTGTGGCAATGCTCATTGCAGCAAGGGAATCGTCGCAATAGGAGGGATTGAGGATAGTGCTTTCTCCTCCGGCAAGCAACGCTGCTGCTATTGCCCTTTGCGTCATGCTCTTGGATGCAGGAGCCTTTACAATGCCTTTTATCTTAGATGGAGCAACTATCCTTTCCATAACACACTCATTTATCTCCGGTCAAACCGTTATGATTCTCAATCCCATCGTTCATCACCCTCATCTGGCGGTTTATTGATTCCTGGTGAACTGCCTTGAAGATGCTGTCGATGAGCTCCTCGCTTAGACCTTTGGCCTTTCCCTTTATTAATGCTTTTTTGACAATTTCATCCCAGCGGGCGCTCTGTAAGATAGTAATATTATTTTCTTTTTTATAACGTCCTATGGTTTCTGCAACTTTCATTCTTTTTTCCAGAAGATCGATAAGATGATCGTCGTAAACATCAATCTGTTGTCTCAGCTCGCCAAGCACGTCAAGCAGTCTTGGATCGGAAGTCGACGGGCTTCGCAGTATAAGTCTTATCAGCAATTCGTTCAGTTCGTCAGGTGTTACCTGCTGGCTTGCATCACTGAGAGCTTTTTCCGGATTGATATGGGATTCAATCATAAGTCCGTCGAAATTCAGATCCATGGCTTTCTGGGATATTTCATGGATATATTCACGCGCGCCGGCAATATGGCTGGGATCGCAGATAAGCGGAAGATCAGGTATGCGGCGCCTGAGCTCAATAGGCAGCTGCCAGTTGGGCTGATTGCGGTATGTTGTTTTTTCGTACGATGAAAAGCCTCGGTGAACGGCAGCCATTCTTTTTATTCCTGCCTTTGCTACCCGTTCTATGGCGCCTATCCAGAGGTCGATCTCAGGATTTATGGGATTCTTTACGAAGACCATCACATCAACGCCTTTGAGTGCATCGGCTATCTCCTGAACTGTGAAAGGATTAACAGATGTTCTGGCTCCGATCCATACCATATCCATGCCGTATTTCAGGGCTTCATAAACATGTTTCTCATTGGCCACCTCAGTGCCCACCATAAGCCCTGTTTCCTGCTTAACCTTTCGCAGCCATTTCAATCCGCTGATGCCCACTCCCTCAAATGAGTTTGGCCTGGTCCTTGGTTTCCAGATGCCGGCCCTGTAAATGCTGACCTGTTTTATTTTCGCAAGTTCTCTTGCGGTTTCCATCACCTGTTCTTCGCTCTCGGCGCTGCATGGACCGGCGATAAGGAAAGGCCTGCCTTTGAATCCTCCCCATTCTTTTATTACCGATGTTTCAAGTTTAAGTACCATATACTTTAGTTTAGTATCTTCCTTATTTTATTCGCTTCTTCCATCAATGACTTCAATCCATTCGTATCTTTTTCAGCAATCAGTTTTTTAAAAGTATTCATCTTTTCGATATAAGTATCGATAGCTTCAATAATGTAACCGGCATTTTCAGTGAATATAGGAGCCCACGTATCACCGTTGCTTTTTGCCAGACGGACTGTGCTTTCAAAACCACCGCCGGCAAGTGTCAGAATGTTCTCCTCCTCCTGTTCTTTCTCCAGAACGCTGAGTGCCAGGGAGAAAGACGTGATGTGGGAAATATGTGAAACATAAGCCACATGGACGTCGTGGATAGCAGAGTTCATATAGTTGATGTGCATATTAAGCACTCCCAGCATTTTCTCGACCAGCGACAATGCATCGGTATCGCTCAGTTCCGGATCGCAGATGATGGCCTGTTTATAGTCAAAAAGCTTTCCTATTGCTGCAAGCGGACCTGAGTATTCAGTTCCGGCCATCGGATGCGCCGCTACAAATCGTCCCCTTGCCGGATGATCTTTTGAAATTTCAGCGATACTGCCTTTGGTTGATCCCATATCTGCAACCACCTTCGAAGTCTTGTCGATTTTATCGAGGACAACAGGCAGCAGTGAGCAGTTCGTATTGACAGGAGTGCAAAGGATAATGAGATCGCTGCGGTTTATTGCATTCTCAAGCGTTTCAGCTTCATCGATAATACCGCATAATTTGGCAATATTCTGATGCTGAAGGCTGGAATCGACTCCGATTATGCAGTCGGCAAATTTTCGTTTCCTGAGGTCGAGTGCCAGTGATCCTCCGATAAGTCCGACTCCTACTATTGTTATTGTCATGGTTACTTGTTACTGGTTACTTGTTACTGGCTTTGCCCACCGTAGCCTTGGCGAAGGCGGGTGGCTGGTTTTTAATAATGTGTTCTGTCATTGCGAGCGAAGTGTTGAAAATTAAATAATGTTTCAGTCATTGCGAGCGAAGCGAAGCAATCTTCTCCCTGATCCGCTCCTTAGCTTTATTAAGTGCTTCTTCATCGGCACAAAGTGATATTCGTATATATCTTCCTCCATTGCTGCCGAATATAAATCCTGGAGTTATGAAGACATTTGCGTTCTGAAGCATCTCTTCAACGAACGCTTCACAATCTGGAATTTCTTCCGGGATGCGGCCCCAGACGAAGAGTCCGGTCTGGCTTCTGTCAATACTGCACTTAAGCAATTCCATTATTTCCTCGACGATCACCCTGCGTTTCCTGTATACACTGTTTACTTTTTCGTACCATGAAGGCGGATTGCTAAGTGCCTCAACTGCAGCTTCCTGAATAGCCCTGAGCATGCCCGAATCCATATTGCTCTTAACCTTCAGTATCGAAGCAATATAATCACGATTGCCTGCAACCATGCCGATCCTCCAACCGGCCATGTTATGGGATTTGCTGAGTGAGTTAAGTTCGAGGACGATCTCTTTTGCTGCCCCTGCAGACAGTATACTGAGATATTCATTATTCAGGATGAAGCTGTAAGGGTTATCATTACATATAAGTATGTTATGTTTCAGGCCGAAGCCCACCAGCTCTTCATATAATTTTAAAGAACCTCTGGCACCTGTCGGCATATTCGGATAGTTAACCCACATGAGCTTCACTTTGCTCAGGTCACTCTTTTCGATTTCATCGATATCAGGTGTCCATCCTTTTTTTTCTTCAAGGTTATAATACCTGATGATGCCTCCCACCAGACTGGTAACTGACGAGTAAGTGGGGTAGCCGGGATTTGGGACCAGGACTTCATCACCCGGATTGACGAAAGCCATGCTTATATGCATGATGCCTTCCTTGCTTCCCATAAGTGGCAGGACCTCGTTTTCAGGATCGAGTTCAATATGAAAATATTTTTTATACCAGTCAGAGAAAGCGTTTCGCAGTGCCGGTATTCCATTATAACTCTGGTATCCGTGTCCTGTCGGCTTTGCAGCTTCTTCAGCAAGGCGCGCGACGGTATTTTCAGAAGGTGGCTGATCGGGGCTGCCGATACCAAGATTTATGACATCGACACCGGCTTTGCGCATCTGATCTATCTGCCTTAGCTTCTGCGAGAAATAGTATTCCTGGACAGAAGTGGTCCTTTCAGCGGGTTTAACTTTCATGCAGTTTTTCTCCTTTATTAAAAATTCCAAGCACCTCAAGATTTGTCGTGTAATTCTCAAGGACATTCTTTATTAAACCTATATCATGATCTGGTTTCAGTTCAAGGTCGGCGTAGAACATATATTCCCATTCACCGTTTAATCTTGGCACCGACTGGATCTTTGAGAGGTTTATTTCGAGCTCGGCGAGTCTGACCAGCACGGCTGCCAGTGAGCCGGGCTGATGGCCTGTTGAAAAACAGATTGAGACTTTATTGCCGTCGGTACGGGCATCTTTCTCATCTCCCAGCATCAGAAATCTGGTATAGTTTTTCTTGTAGGTTTCAATACCTGGTGCAATAACCTCAAGTCCATATAGTTCCGCGACAGCAGATGAAGCAATTGTTGCAACACCTTTTAGATTGTTTTCGCGTATATACCTGGCACTTCCTGCTGTATCATCGGTCTCCACAAGTGTCACACCACGAAGATGACTTAGGTAAGCCATGCATTGTGAAAGGGCTATGGGGTGCGATCTTATCTCCCTTATCGAGATCAGCGGCTGTCCTGGCAGAGCCATAAGGTTCTGTTTTATTCTGAGGTTTATTTCGCCAATTATCTTCATTCCGGATTCTCTGACAAGGGTGTAATTGGAGAGTATGCTTCCCGATCTGGCATTCTCGATAGCCATTGCAGCAAAATCGGCTTTCCCATCTTTTACTGCCATAAGTGTTAGATCAAAGGTTGTGCAGGGGACTATTTCCACATCTTCGTCCTTGAAAAACAGTCTGGCTGCAACTTCGTGAAAGCTTCCCTTTTCTCCCTGTATTGAAATCTTCATCTTGTATTGTTTAAAAAAAAAGTCCCCTTCTCCGGGGACCTTGCAATATCTTTCTTCTATAAATATACAACAATCCCCTTATCTCCTCTTAAAAAAGTAGAAGTAGAAATAAGCGGCAAACCAGTTGTATATAATATTCATTTTATTATCAGTTTGGTTTACAAAAGTAGCAGATTTTTTAAAAAAAACAACTAAACACATGAAAAAACTATAAAATATTAATTATGATAATTTTAAACCGCAAAGAGCGCAAAGCGCTGCGTCGCCAATGCTCCTCAGCGAGAAGACGCAAAGTGCGCAAAGAACCTTACCATAATGATCTTTGCGTCCTTTGCGTGGATCTACCAGCCGCAGGCTGGCTTTGCGTCCTTTGCGGTTATAATTTTTATTTATGCCTGTTTTTAAGTACCTCTTCAATTTCCGGAAGGGTAACTTCCTTTGATCTGAGCAGAATCAGCAGGTGATAAAGCAGGTCTGCAGCTTCGTTTTTGAAGAGATCGATGTTATTGTCTTTTGCTTCGATGATTAGTTCTACAGCTTCTTCTCCGACTTTCTGTGCTGCCTTGTTTATTCCTTTTTTGAAGATCTTATTGGTGTACGATTCAGGAACATCCTCATTTATCCTTTGATCAATAATCTGTTCCAGTTTGTACAAAAAACCTCTGGCCGGTTCTTCGCCGAAGCATGACATTTTTCCAGTATGGCAAACCGGTCCGGCAGGATCGACCTTAATAAGAAGCGCATCGTTGTCACAATCTATTGTTATTTCCTTAACAGACAGATAGTTGCCTGAAGTCTCACCCTTGGTCCAGAGACGGTTTCTGGTTCTGCTGAAGAAGGTTACTTTGCCTTCTTTCCGGGTTTTATCCAGAGCTTCTTCATTCATAAAACCCACCATCAGAACCTGGAGTGAAGTGTTATCCTGTATTACGACTGGTACCAGCCCGTTGGATTTGGAGAAATTAATTTTGTTCATAATCTTCAAATGATAGTTCTCATTTATATAATGCCCCCCAACCCCCCTAAAGGGGGGCTAAAATTGAAATGTTCTTTATACCCCCTTTAGGGGGAAGGGGGCGGGTCTTACAGCAATTTTTTCTTTTTTCAAATATTGTTTTAATTCTCTGATATCTATTTCCCCGTAGTGAAAGATACTTGCTGCCAGGGCGGCACTGCAGCCGGTGTTAAAAAAGACATCCCTGAAGTGTTCCATTTTTCCTGCCCCTCCTGATGCGATTACAGGGATGTTCACATGTCTGCTCACATCTCCCGTGATGTCGAGCGCAAAACCTTCTTTTGTACCGTCATTGTTCATCGATGTGAGCAGTATCTCTCCTGCACCAAGTGATGCAACTTTCTTTGCCCAGTCCAGTGCTCTGTGCCTAGTCGGAGTACGTCCTCCGTCAATAAAAACTATCCAGTCGTTTTCATGATCTTTTGTGTCAATTGCAACAACGACACACTGACTCCCGAACTCGCCTGCGATTTCAGATATTAGCTCCGGACGTCTGACAGCTGAAGAATTGATAGTTATTTTATCTGCCCCAGCTTGCAGCATAAGAGAGACATCCTCAATACCATGGATCCCTCCGCCCACCGTGAAAGGGATATTGATCTCAGCCGCAATACGTTCCACCAGTCCTGCCAACACTTTGCGGTTTTCTATTGTAGCTGTGATATCGAGGAAGACAAGTTCATCGGCACCATGACCGGCATATATTTTTGCCAGTTCAACCGGATCGCCGGCATCCTTAAGATTGACAAAATTTACTCCTTTTACAGTTCTCCCGTCCCTGATATCGAGGCATGGAATAATTCTTCTCTTCAGCATAGATCCCTCAGTTCCTTAAGTTTAATTTTACCTTCATAAATAGCCTTCCCGATTATCACTCCCTCGCATCCGGCTTCTTTTACCTCTCCGATGTCTTTAAGCGAAGATATACCGCCGCTTGCGATAAGCTTAATTTTTACTTCACTAAGGATTTCCCTGTACAGATCAGTGGCAGGTCCATTCAGCGCACCGTCTTTGTCGACATCCGTGCAAATGGTGTATTTCATTCCTCCTGAAGAGTACCTTTTAATAAATGAGATCAGGTCTTCATCGGATTTTTCCTTCCAGCCGTTAACAGCAATTTTCCTGTTCACGGAATCTGCGCCCAGGATTATTTTATCATTGCCATATCTGGAAAGCCAGTTAAGCACCTTTTCAGGGGAGGTTACAGCGACACTGCCTGCTGTAACCTTCTGTGCACCCGAAGCGAATGCAATCTTCAGATCGTGATCAGACCTGATTCCTCCTCCGAAGTCAATTTTAAGCCTGGTACGGGTAGCGATCTTCTCGAGGATCTTATAGTTCGTGATCATTCCTTTCATGGCACCATCAAGATCTACCACATGCAGGTACTTTATTCCATTATCCTCAAATTCTTTTACAGCCTCCAGTGGATCTTCATTATAGACCTTCTGAGTCGAAAAATCACCACGGGTAAGCCTTACGCACTTGCCGCCGAGTATGTCGAGTGCCGGGATTATTCTCATAATTCCAGAAAATTTTTGAGAATTCTTTCGCCTGTTGCGGCCGACTTCTCAGGGTGAAATTGTGTTGCATAGAAATTTTCCTTTTGCATCGCTGCACTGAAGGGAAGTATATAATCACAGACTGCTGTGGTGCATGAAGATATCTCCGGATAATAGCTGTGGACATAATAAACATCATCTGTGGCTGAGATGCTTTCGAAGAGCACTCCTTTCAATGAAAAGAAATTGTTCCAACCCATATGAGGCACGGTATCGACCTGAGGGAAAAGCCTGACATCTGAATCAAAGATCCCCATGCACTTTGTATCACCCTCTTCTGAATATCTGCACATTAATTGCTGTCCGAGGCAGATGCCAAGCACAGGCTGTTTAAGGGAAATGATCAGCTCATCAAGATCTTTTTCCCTCAGATATCTCATTGCAGAACCGGCTTCGCCAACACCCGGAAAAATTACCTTGTCAGCGCTGATTATCTCTTTCTTATCGTCAGTGATGATAGATTCGCAGCCCAGTCTCTTCAAAGCATTCTGCACAGATCTTATATTCCCTGCATTATATTTTATTATGGCGATCATAATTTTCCTTTCGTTGAAGGCATGACATGGTTGTCGGTTCGTTTAACAGCTGATTTCATTGCTCTGGCAAAGGCTTTGAAAACAGCTTCGATCTTGTGGTGTTCATTAAGACCCTCAGCTTTGATATTAAGGTTGCATTTCGCATTGTCGGTGAATGATTTGAAGAAATGGAAAAACATCTCGGTTGGCATTTCACCAATCATTGTTGAGGTAAAGTCCGCTTCCCACACAAGCCATGGTCTTCCTCCAAGATCTACAGCGACCTGTGCAAGGCAATCGTCCATCGGAAGTACGAAGCTGTAGCGTTCTATGCCTTTTTTGCTGCCAAGCGCTTTTCTGAAAGCTTCTCCAAGGCATATAGCCAGATCTTCAATCAAATGGTGTCCATCGACGCCGCAGTCGCCTTTTGCTTCAATCGTAAGATCGAAGCTTCCGTGGCGTGCTATCTGATCGAGCATGTGATCAAAGAAGCTGATTCCGGTGCTGATGCGGCTTTTACCTGTACCATCAAGGTTAAGAGCAATATTGATATCGGTCTCCCCGGTCTTTCTTTTTACTGCAGCCATCCTCGGTTTCGATTTCAGGAAATCACAGATCGTATTCCAGCTGGTTGTTGAGAGAACTGAATCTTCATTTATTGAATCATTAAAATAGATCGAACCGCATCCGAGGTTCCTGGCAAGCCCGACATCAGTCAGGCGATCGCCGATGACGTATGAATTTTCAAGATCGATGCCTGAAGCAAGATATTTCACAAGCATTGCAGTCCCCGGCTTACGGGTAGCAGTTTTTTCTTCGGGGAAAGTGCGGTCGATGAAGATCTCTGCAAATTCAACACCTTCATTCTTAAGGATCTGCAGCATCTTATTATGTGACGGCCAGAATGTTTCTTCAGGAAATGAGGGAGTTCCAAGTCCATCCTGGTTTGTAACCATTACAAATTCGTAGTCAGTCTCCCTAGCTATCCTGGACAGTCCGGTTATTGCCCCCGGTATGAAGCTGAATTTTTCGAGGCTATCTACCTGCTCATCCTCAGGTTCGGTAAGGATAGTCCCGTCACGATCGATGAAGAGCGTCTTTTTCATTTTTTTATTCTCTTTAATGCATTAATGAGGATGTCGTTTTCTTTTTTTGTGCCAATAGTGATCCTGAGACAATTCTTCGCCACGCTATTCCTGTTTCGAACTATTATCTTATTATCGACAAGATAATTATACACTGCATCAGCATCTTTCACTTCGACCAGCAGGAAGTTGGCGTCAGATGGCCAGATCTTTTTCACAACTGAAAGCCTGTTCAGTTCTGCTGTCACCCTCATACGCTCAGATCTTATTTTTCTTACCTGTCCGGTGAAGTAGCTTTTGTTGGCAATTCTCCTCAGCACTGCATGCTGGTTGACAGTACTTATATTATATGGAGGTTTCATCTTATTGAAATAACGGATGATCTCAGGAGCGGCGAACGCCATCCCTACTCTTACCGATGCCATGCCATAGGCCTTGCTGAATGTCTGCATTACTATGAGATTTGGGTATTTGTCGAGTGATTCCTTCAGCGAGGATTCATCGGCAAAATCGATATAGGCTTCATCGGCCAGGACTATTCCATTGAACCGTGAAATTATTTTTTCCAGAGCACTCCTGTCCATACAGTTGCCTGTCGGGTTATTTGGAGTACAGATAAATATCAGCTTAAGATTTTTATCGGAGAGGCGAGGGAGAACACTCTTAATGTCTATCTGGTATTTTTCATTCAGAGGGAGTGTTAACATTTTAACATCGTTCACTGCTGCCGACACCTGGTACATACCGTAAGATGGAGAGAAGGTGAGTGCTTTATCTTTATCCGGTGTGCAGAATACCCTGAAGCAGAGATCAATTATTTCATCACTGCCGTTTCCCAGGAAAATTTTTTCTGCCGGAACTCCTTTTATCCTGCTGATTGCCAGTTTCAGCTCGTTCTGATATGGATCGGGATAGCGGTTCAGTGCTCCGAAAGGATTCTCGTTGGCATCGAGAAAGATGCCCTCCCTGCCTTTATAATCGTCACGTGCGCAGGAATAGGGGTCAAGCTTCTTAACACTTTTTCGGACAAGTTTTTCTAGATCAAACATTTTTTATAAAAGTAATAGATACTATATAATATTGGAGAAAAAGCTAGTAGACTCCTTCCCCCCTGGGGGAAAGCCTGCCCCGCGATAGCGGGGGTCGGGATGGGGGTATTTTCTTTAATCTTATGCTCACTGCATTTCTGTGTCCGATAAGGTGCTCTGCTTCAGCCATAGCTTCAACAGCAGGACCTATTTTGCCAAGACCTTCTGCTGATATTTCCTGGAAGGTTATTTTTTTTACAAAGCTGTCGACCGATATTCCGCTGTATGTTATTGCGAATCCGTTGGTGGGCAAAGTATGATTTGGACCTGAAGCATAGTCTCCGGCGCTTTCACAGCTGTACCTGCCAATGAAGACAGAACCTGCATTCACAACTTTTGCGGCAAGTTCTGAAGCATCTTTTGTGTTGATTATCAGGTGTTCGGGTGCATATTTATTGCTGAATCCGATACATTCATTTATATCCCTGAAGAGTATTGTAAGACTGTTCAGCAGCGAATGCCCGGCAATGCTTTTCCTGGGCAGCTCCCGGAGCTGATTTTCAACTTCATTCCTGACTTTTAACAGAAGTTCACTACTGTCGGTGAGAAAAACTACCTGGCTATCCGGACCATGCTCTGCCTGGGATAGAAGGTCTGATGCCACGAATGAAGGATCGGCTGAATCATCAGCTATTACCAGCACCTCGCTTGGACCGGCAGGCATGTCGATAGCAACACCTTCAGCCTGCACCATTTCTTTTGCTTTCGTAACATACTGGTTCCCTGGTCCGAAAATCTTGTCTACCCGGGGTATAGTCTCAGTTCCGAATGCCATTGCGGCAATTGCCTGTGCACCTCCCGCCTTGAAAATTTCAGTTATTCCGGTAATATGAGAAGCATAAAGAACAAGGGGATTGATCTTCCCGTTCTGGTCAGGTGGAGTGCAGATTATCACTCTTCTGCATCCTGCAATTTTTGCAGGAATGGAGAGCATCAGGACAGTGGAAAACAGCGGAGCGCTGCCACCCGGGATATACAATCCCACTTTGTCGACCGGCACATTTTTTCTCCAGCAGCGGACTCCGGGCATTGTCTCAATGATATCTGTTCCGCAAACCTGAGGCCTGTGGAATTTCTCAATATTCTTCCGGGCTGTTTCAATAGCTTTTTTCAGTTTTGCAGGGATCAGCCCGGCTGCCTCTTCAATCTCCTGAGGAGAAACCCGGATATCCTCAAGGTCGACCTTGTCAAATTGCTTTGAATAATCTCGGATAGCTTTATCACCATCAACTTTAACCCTTGTAAGGATCTCCCTGACTGGCTTGTCGAGGTTAGGGACATCGAGAAGAGGACGCTTGCAGAGTCCTGACCATGTATCTTCAGGAGGATATAATATGTTTTCCATTATAATATCATTTTTTCGATTGGTATTACAAGTATTCCTTCGGCTCCGGCACTTTTAAGCTGGTTTATCCTTTCCCAGAACTCATCTTCTCTTACCACTGAGTGGAGGCTGAACCAGCCTTTTTCAGCAAGCGGCAGGATTGTAGGACTTTTCATCCCGGGAAGAATTCTGCATATTTCAGGTATCGCAGATTCAGGAGCGTTGAGTAGTATATATTTGTTTTCTCCGGCGCTTTTTACTGCCCTGATCCTGAAGAGGAGCTTCTCAAGAATCTTCTTCTTATCACCCGAGAGTTTTTTATTGCCGATTATCACAGCCTGACTTTTCAAAATGGAAGTCACTTCGCGCAATCCATTGGTCATCAGCGTGCTGCCGGAGCTTACAATATCGCACACAGCATCGGCGAGGCCGATCCCGGGAGCGATCTCCACGCTTCCGCTGATCTCTTCTATCTCAGCTTTGATGCCATTTTTCTCAAAGTATTCCGACAGGAGTTTCGGGTAGCTGGTAGCCACTTTTTTTCCATTGAAATATTCAGGTCCGGGATAGTTTTCCTCCTTAGGGATTGCCAGGCTAAGCCTGCACTGGGCAAAGCCTAGCTTCTCGATTACGGAGACATCCTTACTCTTTTCGAAGACCATATTTTCTCCGAGGATGCCTATATCGGCAACCTGCTGTTCCACATACTGGGGTATGTCATCATCGCGCAGAAAGAGTATCTCAACAGGGAAGTTGACTGCTTTTGTTTTAAGAACTCCTGATCCGTTGGAGAATTTAATTCCGCACTCTTCAAGCAGCCTGCGTGAGTTTTCATTCAGTCGTCCGCTTTTCTGGATTGCAATTTTCAGTTCGCTCATTTCATTAAAAATTAAAAAACCCGTCTGATCTGCTCAGACGGGTTTATGATATTCTTGATTGCCATAAAAATCATTATCACCTCGCCTGAGGGCAAGTATGAGAATGATGATACTGTGATAGACTTCTGTACATTTCTTTAAAAAATTCAGGCAAATATAGTAATTATTTAATAAATGCAAGAGAAATTGAGTTTTATTTGTTGATGTGAAAGGTTATTCTTAAAAATTTACATGGTTCATTTTGGAGATTCCTCATTTCGTCCCGGTTTCCCGGGACTCAATTCGGAATGACAAAATTCTTATAATGTAAGGGGGGAGAGGAGGCGAAACGCCACCAGCGTTTCGCCTCCTCTCTCCCCTCTCCCAAAGGGAAAATGTCATCCCGAACGGAGCCTAGCGCAGTAAGGGATCTCCTAACTCTGTCTCAAAACCTGAGAAAATGGAATATTATTCAAATTGTAGCGCAGTGAGGGATCTCCTAACTCTGTCTCAAAACCTGAGAAAATGGAATATTATTCAAATCGTAGCGCAGTGAGGGATCTCCTTACTCTGTCTCAAAACCTGAGAAAATGGAATATTATTCAAATCGTAGCGCAGTGAGGGATCTCCTTACTCCGCCTCAAAACCTCAAAAAATGGAATTAATTTTCGAATCGCAGCGCAGCGCAGTGAGGGATCTCCTTGCTCCGCCTCAAAGCATCAAAAAATGAAATTAATGCTCGAATCGCAGCGCAGTGAGGAATCTCTAGCCTTTGCGAAATTCCATCCCGATTTTTTCCGGAGGGATGGTTATATAAAATCCTTATTTACTCTTAACTTTATGAAATGCTCCATACGCAACCTTTAAATGCATTACTTTGTCTAATAAATAAGGACTAACCACCAGATCTGCGATCCATGAAAAAGATTTCTGCTGTTTTCATTGCATTTTTCATAACCTTCCTGGCATCCTCTCAGGCGATAATCATAAATCATAACTGCGTCCAGATTAAGCAGATACCTGAATCTGCCATACTTACGGCGAAACAGAAACTGCATATAGCCTATGGGCATACTTCACATGGCAGTCAGCTTACCACAGGAATGACCGGGCTTGTGGCCTTCATGAACGGACTGGGATATCCTAATAACCTTTATGCATGGAATAACGGCGGGACAGGTGGTGCCCTTGACCTGCATGACTATGCAATGGGCGGTGATGTTGGTTATTATCCCGACTGGGTAAACAATACACGCACCTATCTTGGCACTCCTGATGCTGGTACCGGAAGAGGAACCGGCACCAATGCCGATGTGAATGTAATAATCTGGTCGTGGTGCGGACAGGTCACCTCAACATATACTTCAGGTTTACTAAACACCAATTATCTGAATCCCATGGCTCAGCTTGAAGCTGATTATCCGGGCATCAAATTCATTTACATGACCGGACATCTCGATCATTCGGCTGATGCGAACAACAAAGCAGCTAACCAGGCTATCAGGGACTATTGCACATCAAACAATAAGATACTTTATGATTTTGCAGATATTGAAAGTTATAATCCTGACAAGACATATTTCCAGTATTCGGGCGATGACTGCAGTTATTATTCTGCCTCCGGGACTCTGCTTGGCAACTGGGCTACCGAATGGCAGAACAGCCATTCGGTAAATGTCGACTGGTACAGCTGTAGTTCTGCTCATTCACAACCTCTGAACGCAAATCAGAAAGCTTATGGCGCCTGGTGGCTCTGGGCAAGACTCGGCGGGTGGAATGGTATTCCTACGGGCATTGAAGATCCGCAGACAAACATTAAACCGGTAACGGTTTTCCCGAATCCTTCATACGGCGTGCTGAATATTAGATCAGAGGATAATAGGGTTTATTCTATTGAAGTATACAATATTATCGGTACTAAGGTCTTTTCGATAAATGATATCTCGCTCTTAACCTCCGGAAATATAGACCTTACCGGTCAGCCCAAAGGATTGTACCTGATGAAAATAAGCGGAGGTGCCAGACCTTATGTGGAAAAGATCATAATCCGTAAGTGAAATATGGTTTTAGATATCACTCTTCTTCTCCTCGGATTCGTACTCCTAATTATCGGGGCCAACTGGCTGGTGGATGGTTCTTCTTCCCTTGCAAGGAAATTTAAAGTGTCTGACCTGGCAATCGGTTTGACTGTCGTTGCATTCGGAACATCAACACCGGAACTAGTAGTAAACCTGTTTGCGGCAGTCGAAGGTCATAATGATATTGTGTTTGGAAATATCCTTGGCAGCAATAACTTCAACCTTTTTATTATCCTTGGCATTGCAGGGCTAATTACACCTCTGGTAGTGAAATCGAGCACAGTCTGGACAGAAATACCTCTTTCCATGGCAGCCCTCATTCTTCTCTTTTTACTGGCCAATGATTTTTTCATAGCGGAAAGGAACCTTCTTTCAAGGCTTGACGGAATTATTCTTCTGGCTTTGTTCGTCTTCTTCCTTTACTATGTCTTCAGGCACGTTAAAGCCGATATAGAAGTGCATCGGGATTTTAAAGAGATATCCACGCCGAAAATTATTGCTCTGATAATTCTAGGACTTGGCGGCCTTATTGCAGGAGGAAGAGTGGTTGTCATCAATGCTGTTGACCTGGCAAAAGATATGGGTGTAAGTGAAAAGATCATCGGGCTTACAATCGTAGCTGCAGGCACTTCTCTTCCGGAACTTGTGACATCAGTTATCGCAGGGATAAAGAAGAACAACGATATTGCCATTGGTAACATAGTCGGTTCAAATATCTTCAATATATTCTTCATCCTGGGACTAAGCTCACTTCTGAGGCCTCAGGAATACAATACAGCATTCAACACGGATATATACATGGTTGCTTTTGGAACGGTATTCCTTTTCACTGCGATGTTCCTGGGTAAAAAACACAGGCTCGACAGGTGGGAAGCAGGAGTATTGCTCCTGATCTACATAGGATATACCCTGTTCCTCATAAAAAAAGAGATATAGTTATCCGCGTCCGATCTTTTCAGCAACCAGATCGCCCACCTCTGTTGTCGAATACCCCATTTTTCCAGCACCCATATCTTTCAGCTTGTTAGCGGTGACATACATTACCGCATCTTCGATTGCCCTGGCAGCTTTCTCCTCTCCCAGGTGCTCAAGCATCATACCGCCGCATGAAATTGCTGCTAACGGATTAATTATATTCTTCCCGGTATATTTTGGAGCGGAACCGCCGATAGGCTCAAACATGGAGACTCCCTCAGGATTGATATTGCCTCCTGCTGCAATGCCCATTCCTCCCTGTGTTATTGCACCAAGGTCGGTAATAATATCACCGAACATGTTGGTGGTGACTATCACATCGAACCATTCCGGATTCTTGATCATCCACATGCAGGTAGCATCCACATGGTAATATTCACGAATGATATCCGGATATTCAGCTTTGCCTATTTCGTGAAAGGCCCTTTCCCAGAGGTCAAAGACAAAGGTCAGCACGTTTGTTTTTCCGCAGAGAGCCAGTGTTTTTCTCTTGTTTCTTTTTCTTGTGTATTCAAATGCATAGCGCAGGCAGCGGTCAACCTGCATCCGGGAATATACCATGTTCTGTATTGCAACCTCATGCGGGGTACCTTTCATTGTAACACCGCCGCTGCCGGTATATACATCGCCGGTATTTTCCCTTACTACCACATAATCAATATGTTCCGGACCTTTATCTTTAAGAGGCGTTGCAACGCCCGGATATAGTTTTACCGGACGGAGATTTATATACTGGTCAAGTTCAAACCGCAATCTCAGCAGAATCCCTTTCTCGAGAATACCAGGCCTGACATCAGGATGACCTATTGCTCCAAGAAAAATGGAATCGAACTTCTTCATCTCTTCCGATGCAGAATCCGGAAGAACCTCTCCGGTCCTCAAATATCGATCTCCTCCAAAATCAAACTCTTCATAATTGATTTTAAAGCCAAATTTTGAAGCAGCTGCACTCAGGACTTTTCTACCCTCCCTGACAACTTCAGGACCGGTGCCGTCACCCGGGATTACTGCAATGTTATAAGTTTTACCCATATAAATAGTTTAGTTATTGTCATCATTTATGTCGACCAGGTTTTTCTTTCCTGCCATCATCTCCTTGTTTTCAACAATATTCAGCATCTTCTCGGTTGCCTTTATTGCCGATTCTGTCTGGTCGGCATCGAGCCCTTTGGATTTGAACTCCTTTCCATTGAAGCTCCATGTTATAACAGTCTCAACCAGGGCATCAGTCTTGCCGCCCGGAGGGATTGAAACCTCATAATCTGTAAGAAGTGGAAGCTCTTTTCCAAGCCTGTCGTATATCACTCTGACGGCTTTCATGAACGCATCATACTGTCCGTCGCCCGAAGAGGTCTCCTGGTATAACCGGCCATCAATCTCTATCTGCACGCTGGCAAATGGTTTGAGCCCGTATGAGAGAGAAAGTGAATAATTCTTTATAAAGATCTTATAATCAGAAGTATCTGACCCAAGAACATCTGAAATTATGAAAGGAAGATCCTCTGTCGTCACACTCTCCTTCTTGTCCCCCAGCTCTATTACCCTTTGAGTAATTTTCTCTATCGATTCAGGATTTAGTGACAATCCAAACTCCTCAAGGTTTTTCCTGATAGTGGCCTTGCCGGATTGCTTTCCAAGCGCATATTTTCTTTTTCTCCCAAATCTCTCGGGAAGCAGGTTGTTGTAATAAAGATTGTCCTTGCTGTCACCGTCGGCATGGACACCTGACGTCTGGGTAAATACATTTTCACCTATGACCGGCTTATTTACAGGGATGCGGATGCCGCTGAAAGTCTCTACGATCCTGCTCGCCCTTGTGATCTCAAATTCATTTACACCTGTCTCAGCGTTAAGCTGATCGCGAAGTACTCCGATGACGCTCGAGAGAGGAGCATTGCCTGCTCTTTCTCCAAGTCCGTTTATTGTAGTGTGGATCCCCCTGACACCGGCTTTAACTGCCGAGAAAACATTTGCCACCGCAAGGTCGTAATCGTTATGCGGATGAAAGTCAAAGTGAAGAGATGGATATCTGTCAACAATTTTCTTACAGAAATTGAATGTCTGATCAGGATTCAATATACCCAGGGTATCTGGCAGCATGAATCTTGTAATACTTTCATCCCTGAGGGAATCAAGCATATACAAGATATAATCCTCTGAGTTGATCATGCCGTTCGACCAGTCTTCGAGATAGATATTGACCTCCATATCAGCCGATTCTGCCTTTCTGAGGATCTCTTTAATATCTGATGCATGTCTTTCAGGTGTTTTTCTGAGCTGTTTCTCCAGATGACGCAGCGATCCTTTGCACAGCAGGTTTATAACCCTGCCTCCGGCATCCTTTATCCAGTTCAGCGAAATATCACCATCCACAAAACCCAGGACCTCAACTTTTCCATGCATATTGTTGTGACGCGCCCATGAGGTTATCTGCCTGATGGCTTCAAACTCGCCTGACGACACTCTTGCGGAAGCCACCTCTATGCGGTCGACCTTCAGATCCTTCAGAAGGAGCTTTGCAATGTGAAGCTTCTCCAGCGGAGAGTATGAGACCCCCTGTGTCTGTTCGCCATCGCGAAGAGTTGTATCCATTATTTCTATTCTCATCTCTTCAGCGTGTTTCTGAATTCATAAGCTGTTATCATCTCTTTGATATTTAAGAGATAATCTACATCGTCGAGTCCCTTTAAAAGGCACTCTTTCTTGTATGGATTTATCTCGAACCTCACAGGCTCACCATCCGGAAGAACTGAGAATGATTGTTTTTCAAGGTCTATTTTCACCCTTGTCTCCGGTTCTCTTCCTATCTTATCAAGAAGATAGTTAAGGTAGTTTTCAGGAACGACAACAGGAAGAAGTCCATTGTTAAGCGCATTGTTTCTGAATATGTCGGCAAAGAAGCTTGAAACAACAGCTCTGAATCCATAGTCGGAAATAGCCCAAACGGCATGCTCACGGCTCGATCCGCATCCAAAGTTTTTACCGGCCACCAGAACCTCTCCTTTAAAAGACGGATTATTTAAGACGAAATCATTATTCCTGTTTCCGCTTTTGTCGAACCTCCAGTCGCGGAACAAATTCTCACCGAATCCGGCGCGTGAAGTGGAGCTCAGGAACCGTGCCGGGATTATCTGATCTGTATCGACGTTTTCGAGGGGAAGCGGAACACAGGTCGACTCAAGTATATCGAATTTATCTCTTTTCATCTCTGAATCTTTTGATTGTTAATCATTTAACAGTTCCCTTGGATCAGTTATCCTGCCGGTAACGGCAGCAGCAGCAGCGGTAAGCGGGCTGGCCAGGATTGTTCTTGCTCCCGGTCCCTGCCTGCCTTCAAAATTCCTGTTCGATGTTGATATCGCATACTTTCCTGCAGGGATCTTGTCGTCATTCATAGCCAGGCATGATGAACATCCCGGTTGCCGCAGCTCAAAACCTGCCAGCTTCAATGCCTCTGCAATGCCCTCATTAATAGCCTGCTGTTCTACACGTTTCGATCCGGGGACAATAAGCGCCGTGATGCCGGGAGCTTTTTTTCTTCCCTTAACCATTTTTACAAATGACCTCAGGTCATCAATTCTTCCGTTTGTGCAACTACCAACAAATACATAATCTACCGGGTGGCCCAGCAATTTCATCCCGGGTCTGATGCCCATGTACTCAAGTGATTTGCTGAATGAAGAAGTATTATCACCTTCAGGAATTGTTTCATCTATCCCCATGCCCATTCCGGGATTTGTGCCAAATGTTATCATGGGCTTTATTTTTGAAGCATCGAATTCCAGTTCACGGTCAAACACTGCACCTTCATCGCTTTTCAATATCCTCCATCTCAGCAGCATTGATTTGAAATCCGGCCGGCTTTCAACAGCCGGTATTTTATTAAGATATTCATAGGTAGTATGATCGGGTGCGATCAATCCTCCCCTGGCGCCCATTTCGATGCTCATGTTGCAGACAGTCATTCTCTCATCCATGCTCAGTGCCGTGACAGCTGGTCCTGCGAATTCAACAAAATATCCGGTGGCTCCGCCTGAGGATATCTGTGAGATAATGTAGAGGATCATATCTTTTGCAGTGACTCCTTTGCCGCGGCGTCCGTTCACTTTGATCCTCATGGTCTTAGGACGGGTCTGTATGATGCACTGTGTGGCAAGCACCATTTCGACCTCGCTGGTCCCTATTCCGAATGCAATTGTTCCGAATGCCCCATGTGTTGACGTATGGCTGTCGCCGCAGACTATCGTCATCCCGGGTAACGTATAGCCAAGCTCCGGACCGATAACATGAACGATACCGTTTTTCGGGTGGTTGAGTCCGAAATATTCAATGTTGTATTCCCTGCAGTTCTCAGCCAGCCTGTTCACCTGGTTGCGTGAAAGCTCATCCCTGATCGGAAGATGCTGATCAATCGTAGGTATATTATGATCGGCTGTCGCCAGAGTTTTATTAGGACGGAAAACAGGAATGCCTCTTGCCCGCAATCCGTCAAATGCCTGAGGGCTGGTCACCTCATGAATATAGTGCTGATCAATATATAAGACCTCAGGTCCGCCTTCAATTGATCGGATAACATGGCTGTCCCAGATCTTGTCGAATAGTGTTTTTGGTGTCATAATTTATTTTTTTAACCCCCCTGCTCCCGCTTAGGCGGGATATAAACCACACATCAATAAATCTTATGAAGTGGGTTTCAGCCCCCCTTTAGGGGGGTTGGGGGGTTATTTTATTTTAGATAAGGCGTCAATAAAAGCTTCCACTGAAGCGGTTATGATATCTGTGTTGGTTCCAAAACCGTAATATATTTTTCCCTGGTGTTCCACCTGTACATGAACTTTCCCAAGGTCGTCGCTGCCTTTTGTGATAGCCTGTATCAGGAACTCTTCAAGGTGAACTGTCTTGCTTATCAGGTGTTTGACTGCAGTGAAAGCAGCGTCGATGGGGCCATTGCCAGATGATGTTGAAGTGTGAACCTCTCCGTTGATCCTGACACCGACAGTTGCAACAGGTATTGCAGATTTACCGCACGTCACCTGGAGAAGTTCGAGCTTAAGGGCTTTCTCCCCCTGCGCAACTTCTCCCATCAGTATCCTGATATCCTCGTCATTTATCTCTTTCTTTTTATCTGCAAGAAAAAGGAACCTGTGATATATTTCATCCAGCTCTTCCTTGTTAGGAGTAAAACCAAGTTGTTCAAGCCTGTGGCTGAGAGCCGCCCTGCCGCTGCGGGCAGTTAGAATGATAGATGATTCCCTGATACCCACTTCGACAGGATCTATGATCTCATAGTTCTCCCTTTTCTTGAGCACTCCATCCTGGTGTATGCCTGAGGAATGTGCGAAGGCATTCCTGCCTACTATTGCTTTATTTGCCTGCACGGGCATGCTCATAAGCGTTGACACGAGCCTGCTGGTGCTGAAGATTAGCTTCGAATTTATATCGGTTTTTAGTTTCAGGTCGTGATGGCTTTTTATGATCATCACCACCTCTTCGAGTGAGGTGTTGCCTGCTCTTTCTCCAATACCGTTTATGGTCACTTCGACCTGTCTTGCCCCGTTGACTACGCCCATCATTGTGTTGGCTGTGGCCATCCCCAGATCATTGTGGCAGTGAGTGGAAATGACTGCCTTATCAATATTAGGGACATTTTCCTTCAGGTAACGGATCTTTTCCCCATATTCTTCAGGCATACAGTAACCTGTTGTATCAGGAATGTTTACAACAGTGGCGCCGGCTTTTATCACTGCTTCAATGACTTTAGCCAGGTATTTATTGTCGCTTCTGCCTGCATCCTCTGCATAAAACTCGACATCATCGACAAACTTCCTGGCATATTTGACTGCATCAGCGGCTCTTTTAAGTATCTCCTCGGGAGTTGTCCTGATCTTGTACTTTATATGAAAAGGAGAAGTCCCTATGCCGGTGTGTATCCTTTTCCGCTTTGCATATTCGAGAGCCTCAGCTGCTACTTCGATATCCTTTTTAACAGCACGTGTAAGTGCGCATATCACAGGATTTGAGACGACCTTTGATATCTCTACCACCGACTTGAAATCGCCGGGGCTGGATATCGGGAAACCTGCCTCTATCACGTCGACTCCCAGAGCTTCAAGCGCCCTGGCCACCTGGATCTTTTCAATTGTATTCAGCTGGCATCCCGGTACCTGTTCTCCGTCCCTCAGGGTAGTGTCGAAAATTATTACTTTATCATTCATTTTGTAAATGTTTATTATGAATTATTTCTTTTGTGGTCTCAATTTTCTGACTGCAGCACCGGCACTCCAGAGCTCTGAAGTTCCAAGCTCCCTGAGTTCAGCATCGAGCAGCTCTTTATAGTCTGGTGAACCGGTCGATTTTAATACTCTCTTGCACTCTTCCCCGGACTTGACTCTCTTATAAAGTTTTTTAAACACCGGGAGTGTAGCCTTCATAAACTTTGGCCGCCAGTCGAGCGCGCCTCTCTGGGCTGTAGCGCTGCAGTTGGCATACATCCAGTCCATGCCATTTTCATCAACAAGGCGGATAAGGCTCTGGGTGAGTTCCTCAACAGTCTCGTTGAATGCTTCGGATGGAGAATGGCCATTATCGCGAAGAACTTTATACTGCGCATCCATGATTCCCGCCAGGGCGCCCATTAGAACACCGCGTTCACCGGTCAGATCGCTGAAGACTTCCTTTTCGAAAGTGGTGGGAAAGAGGTAACCCGATCCTATTGCAATGCCAAGGGCGATGGTTCGCTCTTCGGCCTTGCCGGTGAAATCCCGGAATACTGAATAACTCGAGTTTATTCCGGCTCCGGCAAGAAAATTACGGCGTACACTTGTGCCTGAACCCTTTGGCGCGCAAAGAATTACATCAATATCGGAAGGAGGTACAACGCCGGTATGTTCCTTATATGTTATTGAAAAACCATGTGAAAAATACAGTGCCTTGCCTTTTGTAAGATGTGGTTTCAGTTTTGGCCAAAGGAGCCTTTGTGCTGCATCGGATACCAGGTACTGAATTATTGTACCCTTTTCAGCAGCTTCTTCAACAGAGAACAAGGTTTGTCCGGGAACGAAGCCATCCCTGACGGCTTTATCCCAGTCGGCCTTGAATTCAGGCGCCTGTCCTACAATAACATTAATACCGTTATCCTTCATGTTCATTGCCTGTGCAGGTCCCTGAACGCCGTAACCTATAACAGCTACCACTTCATTTTTAAGTACTTCGCGGGCTTTTGAAAGCGGGAATTCTTCCCTTGTCACTACATTTTCAACAACTCCGCCAAAATCAATCTTTGCCATAATATTAAGTTTTAATTCGTATTCGTTTTCAATCCTTTCATTTAAATCAGACCCCCCATCCCCCCTAAAGGGGGGCTAATAAGGGGCCTCAATTTAGCTCCCCTTCAGGGGAGATGCTCCGCTTACGGAGCAGAGGGGTCAGTTTCTATTATATACCTCCGTTTCCTCCGTTTTCATCCTGTTCGCTTCATCCATCTCCCTCAGGTATGAGTTCAGTTCGCGAACCTGTTTTGTAACGGCCACTCTTCCAGAGCGCGCAAACTGAAGGACACCATAAGGTTTCAGATGATCAAGCAATTCGCTGATCTCCGATTTATGTCCTGTTTTTTCAAGGATGATAAACTCCGGCGAGACTTCAAGTATTCGCGCATGATATGCCCGAACAACATGATCGATGACATTTCCTGACAGGATCCCTTTTGTGCTTACCTTGAAGAGAGCTATCTCCTGGTAAATTATCTCTTCTGAGGTATGCACGAACACCTTCAGCACATCTACCAGCTTCTCCAGCTGTTTTGCCACTTTCCTGACCATTTCGGGTGTTGTCTTTACCACAAGTGTAAGAAGGTGAACACCGTCAACAGCTGATTCGGATGCCGTTATACTTTCTATATTTATCTGCCTTCGCGTAAGGATTATGGTGATCTGATTCAGTATCCCTATGTGATCCTCGCTGAATAATGATAATGTGTATTCCTGTTTTCCCATTTTCTTTCTTTTTTTGCCCCCCAACTCCCGCCTAAGCGGGACTATAAACCCTTAATTTACATTATAAGGTTTTCTGGGTTTTATCCCCCCTTCAGGGGGGCAGGGGGGGGTTATCCTTTATAGTTTAGTGTTACTTCTGAAACTGATGCTCCCGGTTCAACCATCGGCAGTACATTTCCTTCCTTTTCTATTTGTATGTCAAGAAGATACGGGCCTTTGGCTGCCAGCATTTCTGTAAGCGATTTCTTAAGCTCCTCTCTCTTTGAGACCTTTTTTGCCTTTATGCTGAATCCCCCGGCAATGGCAACGAAATCAGGATTCACCAGTTCTGTTGATGCATACCGTTTCCCGAAGAACATATCCTGCCACTGTCTTACCATCCCCAGGTATCCATTGTTCAAAATAATGATCTTCACAGGTATTTTATAATGGAGTATGGTTCCAAGCTCCTGTATGGTCATCTGGAATCCTCCGTCGCCCAGGAAGGTAACAACCTGCTTCTCCGGTCTTCCGATCTTTGCTCCTACGGCCGCAGGAAGGCCGAATCCCATTGTTCCCATACCTCCTGATGTCACAAGCGAGTTGGGCTGTGTGAACCTGTAATATCTTGCTGCTGACATCTGGTTTTGTCCTACATCGGTAACAATTATTGCATCACCTTCAGTAAGTTCTGAAACTATGCTCACGACTTCTCCCATCCTTATATCGCCTTTATCAGGACGGGTTTCCGATTTAATGACTTTTTCATACTCTGTTTTATCGCAGATCCTGAATTCCCTTATCCATCGCTCGTGCGAAGCCTTACTGACGAGTGGTATCAAAGCCTGAAGAACCTCTTTCGCATCATTATGGATCTCAAGATCGACCTGTACATTCTTGTTAATCTCGGCTTCATCTATCTCTATATGAATTATCCTTGCCTGCTTTGCATATTTTTTGAGGTTGCCCGTGACCCGGTCGTCGAATCGCATTCCTATCGCAATGATGAGGTCAGCTTGGTTTGTAAGAAGGTTTGGACCATAATTCCCGTGCATGCCCAGGAAGCCTGTGTAAAGCCTGTGGCCGGAAGGGAAGGAGGAGAGCCCGAGAAGGGTTACTGCCACGGGGATGCCTGTTTTCTCAGCAAATTCCCTGAGCTCCTTTTCAGCTTTGGAAATAAGCACCCCATGCCCTGCAAGTATCAGCGGTTTATCAGCATGGTTGATCATTATTGCCGCTGACTCAACAGCCATGGTATGCAGCGGGATGTGAGGATTATATGCTCTCAGGTATGTACACTTCTTATATCTGTATGATAGTTTTTCTATCTGAGCATCTTTTGTTATGTCGATAAGGACAGGCCCCGGCCTTCCGGTTGTGGCAAGGTAAAAGCCCTTGGCTATTGCATCCGGAATATCCTGCGGCCGCTTTACCTGGCAGTTCCATTTGGTTACCGGCATTGATACGCCAAGAATATCTGTTTCCTGGAAAGCGTCTGAACCGATGAGGCCTGAAACAACCTGGGCAGTGATGAATATCACTGGTACAGAGTCGAGATAGGCATTGGCAATGCCTGTAATTAGATTTGTGGAACCTGGTCCGGAAGTTGCAAAACATACTCCCGGTTTTCCTGTTACCATGGCATAAGCCTGCGCTGCATGAGCTGCGCCCTGTTCATGACGGGTCAGAATATGATTCAGTTTTTCCTCATAATCGAGAAGCTTATCGTAAACAGGCATTATGGCTCCCCCGGGATACCCGAATATCGTATCTACGCCCTCTTCTATAAGCGATCTCAGAAGTGCTTCCGCTCCCGTCAACTGCTCAACGCCGTTAACCTTTACTTCCTGATCTTTTGTTTTCTTACTTCCTTTCATCCTTCTTTTATCTTTTATCTTTGGTCTTTGGTCTTTGGTCTTTGGTCTTTGGTCTTTATATCAACCTCACCGCCCCCTTATCTGCTGAACTTACCGTAGCTGCATAAGCTCTCAGTGATGCTGGTATTTCACGTTTACGATTAGCTGGTTTAAATGATTTATCTCCCTTAGCCTCTTCTTCCTCTTGTCTTTTATTAAGTTCATTTTCAGTAAGTTTCAGACATATACTCCTTGCTGAGATATTTATTTCTATGATATCTCCGTCTCTGACAAGCGCAATAGAGCCACCGGCAGCAGCTTCGGGAGATACATGCCCTATTGAGAGCCCTGATGTTCCTCCTGAGAACCTGCCATCGGTTACAAGGGCACACTTTTTATCGAGCCCCTTTGATTTAAGATATGACGTGGGATAAAGCATCTCCTGCATACCCGGTCCTCCTTTGGGACCTTCATATCTTATAACCACAATATTGCCGGCTTTTACTTTTCCGCTCAGGATACCATCTGCAGCCTCTTCCTGTGATTCAAAAACCACTGCAGCACCTGAAAATGAGAAGAGCTCCGGATCGACACCTGCAGTTTTTACGATACATCCGTCCGGAGCAAGATTGCCAAAAAGCACAGCAAGTCCGCCATCTTTATTATAAGGATGAAGAGTATCTCTGATACAGCCATTTTCCCTGTCTGTATCAAGCTGGTCATGCAGTTTTTCGTTAAAACCCATCACCTGGCTTTTTTGCATGGAGGGGGCGCTTTTATAATATTCAGATGCAACCGGTATAGCACTGCCGCTCTTTATATCCCAGTTATTCAGAGCTTCCCTGAGAGAAGGGTAATCAACACGGCCAGCAGATGTATCGATCAGTCTGCTTCGATCCAGTTCTCCCATTATAGACATTATACCTCCTGCCCGATTTACATCCTGCACATGGAAATGGGAGCTGGGGGCAACCTTGCAGATATTGGGGATCTTCCCTGAGAGGTCATCTATATCTTTCATTGTGAAGCCGACTTTTGCCTCCCAGGCAATTGCCAGCAGGTGAAGGACTGTGTTGGTAGATCCGCCCATGGCAATGTCGAGCGACATTGCATTCATAAAAGCTGCTTTTGTTGCAATCGATCGCGGGAGGACGCTTGTATCGCCTTCATCATAGTATCTGTTAGTGATCTTAACAATGAGGTTAGCTGCTTCTTTAATGATCTTCAAACGATTAGCATGTGTTGCCAGCACAGTTCCATTGCCAGGAAGTGCAATTCCAATCGCTTCGCTGAGGCAGTTCATTGAATTGGCAGTGAACATACCTGAACATGAACCACATGTTGGACAGGCGTTTAATTCCATTTCATAGAGATCCTGGTCGCTTACCTTTTCGTCAGCGCCGTCAACCATGACATTCACAAGGTCAAGCTGTCTGTTACCGGCGACGCCGGCTTCCATCGGGCCACCTGATACAAAGACGGCAGGTATGTTGAGTCTCATCGCCGCCATCATCATGCCGGGAGTGATCTTGTCGCAGTTGCTGATGCATATCATTGCATCGGCGCAATGAGCATTTATCATATATTCCACGCTGTCGGCGATCAGTTCGCGCGATGGAAGCGAATAGAGCATACCTTCATGACCCATTGCAATGCCATCGTCTATAGCGATTGTATTGAACTCAGCAGCGAAACAACCATGTTTTTCAATCTCCTTTTTTACAAACTGACCGGTATTATGAAGGTGTACATGTCCGGGAACAAATTGTGAAAATGAGTTTACGACGGCTATGACAGGTTTTCTGAAATTTTCTTCCTTCATTCCGTTGGCACGCCATAAGCTTCGGGCACCTGCCATCTTTCTTCCTGTCATTGTTCTTAGACTTCTGAGAGGTATTTTCATTTCGTCTTCTCTTATTAAAAAAAAAGCTTCCCGGTCTTCCGGAAAGCTTTTATATGGTTATCTTAATATATATCACTCCCGGATCATGTGCTGGGCACAATAAGGATGAGGGCAATGATAAGTATTAAGGAATTATTCATTTTTTTATTAATTGATCGACAAAAATAAGTATTATTTTAATATTTCAAAGAAAAACATCAATAAATATTAAAAACATTAAAAAATAATGGAATATTTATATGAAATAGTCGAAAAATAAATTTAAACGCAAAGAACCTCCTCCTTCACATGCGTTACGGAGGATAGGAACGCAAAGAGTTTTATTCCGGAATTTTAACTTTGCGGCCTTTGCGTGGATCTACCCACCGTAGCGTAAGCGCAGGTGGGCTTTGCGCCCTTTGCGGTTAAAGGATTTTATATTCTTTTAATAATATCAGTTCAACAACTTCCAGTAATCCATTAAGATCATCTGCTGCATTATATACACTTTCAATTCTAATCTTATGGTATTCATGGGCAATATAATTCCGGAACGATCTTGGAATATGCCATGGATAAGGATACTTATCCAGAATAGCTTTATCCACATGACTAATAGCTTCCCCAATAATAATAAACTGGTATAAAACTGCATCCTGCAATACTTTATCAGCTAAAAAATCATTAACTGATTTTCCTGTAACAAATGATCTTATACGCAGGATTGCTCCTCTTATGTGCTCAAGTCTCTCTTTTGGTGTAGGTTTATCCATAGATTAAAGTCAAATCGTTCTTTGCAGTATTTAAAGCAAACGGAAGAAGGTACCCTTCCTCTACAAGATCAATTTTCATATTCAATTTTTCCTCCAGCAGGTAAGCTATATCTGCATAATCAAACAAGCTTGTTTTTGAAGGATCAATAAACTTTACCATCAGGTCTATATCACTGTTTATATTATAATCTCCCCTTGCAAATGATCCGAAAATCCAGGCTTTTGATACTCTTCCATCCTTTCTTAGAAAATCCCTTATTATCCTGATGGTCTTTTCCCTGCTGATTGATGGTCTGGTTCTGTAAGTGATCTTTTCCTCTGCGACTTTCATTGCCTTCAGTCCAAATCTTTCATCACCAACCTCATATAATAATTTATCCGACAGCCAGGAGATCAGCAATTCTTCTTTATTTACCTTATAATATTTTGCAAGTCTTATTACATTATCCCTGGTTGCTGAACGTTTACCGTTCTCTATCTTACTCAGTATCGCCTGGTCAATATCAAGTCTCGCGGCAACAACTCTGAGAGGGACTCCCTTTTCTTTCCGCAGCTTTTTTACCTTATCGGCAAAACTCTCCATTTTGATAAGATCATTTTGACAAAATTAGTCAAAATAATCTTTTGACGCAAATTTCCCTTCACTTAAATGGAATTCCATATCAATTCCGAACGAAACGCAGTGAAGTGAGGAATCTCCCTCCTTAAACCACAACCTTTAGAATCATACCGCATGAAGTGAAATGAAGTGATATATCTTCATGCAATTAACAGTCCTTTCGTTTAATGCTGATAGCTTAAATCTTCAAAAAATATGCTTAAATTTATATCCCGAAATCATCCCTGCCATGAAGAAACTGATTATCCTTATTTTACTGGCTTCATTTATAATCCCTGCAGAGGCAAAGGGTAAGACAACTCAGCCGCAGAAGAGCCCGAGGATTGAAAAGACCTTCAATTCGCAATGGACTTTCAACTATTTCCCGGAAGAGAGCAAGGAGATAAGCTATGAGATCCCCAATTTTGATGATTCAAAATGGCCGATAGTAAGTATTCCACATACCTGGAGCACCTATGAAACCACCGGTGAAATGCACCCTTTCATAAAGAGTCCCTCGGAAAACGACAATCCTTACTGGTGGACAGGATGGGGCTGGTACAGGAAACATTTCCAGGTAAATACCGATGTCACAAATAAAAAGGTCTTCATTGAATTTGAAGGAGTGCAGAAATATTGCAAGGTCTGGATTAACGGTAAATATCTTGGCGATCACAAGGGCGGCTACGGATCATTCGACTTCGATATTACCGATCATCTGGTGAAAGGAAAGGATAACATACTCGTAGTGGCAGTAAGTAACAGGCAGAATGATGTGTTCAAAATACCTCCGATGGCAGCAGGTAATTTTAATGTATACGGAGGAATATACCGCGATGTTACACTGGTTATCAAGGACAAGCTCTACATACCCATGCAGGGATCTGCCAGCCATGAGGGAGGTACGTTTGTGACTACTCCCATTGTGTCGGAAAAACAGGGTGTGGTGAGGGTGCAGACCTGGGTGAAGAACGATTATTCCCAGCCAAAGAACTGTGTCCTTAATACCTATATCATTGATGCTGCAAACAAGGTTGTCCAGGTAATTAAAACAAAGTACACCATTAATCCGAAACAGCTCTATAAGTTCGATCAGACCTTCAAACCGGTAAAGAATCCTTATCTCTGGTCTCCGGAGACACCATATATATATAAGGTATGGTCGGAAGTGACCGACGGAAGCAGAGTCACCGACAGTTATTCCAGTCCTCTTGGGTTCAGATGGTTCAGGTGGAACTATGTTGATAATTTTCTTTATATCAATGGCAAAAAAACAATCATTCATGGCGGTAACCGCCACCAGGAGTATCCGTGGCTGGGTGATGCAATCCCGAAATGGATAACTGAAATGGATTTTAAGGACATGGCAGAGAAACTCAATTACAATTTCATGAGGAGTGCTCATTATCCTAACGATATGTTTGTTTACGACCTTGCCGATAAATATGGGATAGTGATCGATGAAGAGTCTCCCAGCATAAAGAACCAGGCCTTCTCACCGGAGGTACAGCAGCAGCAGATGAAGGAGATGATCCGCCGCGACCGCAATCACCCGAGTATTATGTTCTGGGGCATGGGCAATGAAACAAACCATGCTGTCGATTCAAAATATGCCATTGCTGAAGATACTACAAGGATCCTTACAGCCAGGCGTGTTACCGAAGGATCGGCAGGCGCCTATGTAAAGCACACCGATGATAATCTTGCCCTTGAAAACCTTCTTCGCTGCACAATCCGCGGATGGTACAACAAGGATGTAAAAGAGTATGAGCCATCGGACCAGCAGCACTGCGGCACTGAGGAACACCAGCAGAACATGCTCAAAGCCAGCGGTCTGTTCGGAACAGCCAACCTGTGCACATGGCTCTATGCCGACCATGGTGCCGACCGCGAATACTTAAACTCACCCCTGCTGCATGTCAATCCGAAAGGATATGTGGATGTTTACAGGGTGCCCAAATATGCCTGGTACTTCTGGCAGGCAAGCTACCACGACAAACCGATGGTGTTCATCCAGCCCCATTTCTGGAGGTCACAGTATATTGGACAGAAGAAGGATATCACGGTGAATTCAAACTGCGACAAAGTTGAACTGAAGGTTAACGGTGTAAGCAAGGGTGTACAGAATCCTGACCAGGCTAATTTCCACAGCGTTACCTTTAAAGATGTGCTGATCACTAAAGGCACTTTGAGCGTTACAGGCACAAAAGATGGAAAAACTGTTACAACACAAATTGTCATGGCTGAAGAACCTGCCAGGATAATTGCTACAGCGTCTCATCAAAAAATGACTGCAGATCTGGCATCAGTAGCTATAATAACCGCCGATATTGTTGACTCAAAGGGAAGTCATGTCTTTGGGGCCAACAATACGATAAAATGGTCGGTGACTGGTCCTGCAACACTGGTCGGTCCCCCGGTATATGAATCAGATATCGACAAGCACCACGACATGCAGGGAGTCTGGTATATGGATGTGCCTGTTTCTAATGTGATAAGATCTACAGGTAAACCCGGGAAGATACGTATTACAGTCTCTGCCAGCGGACTTGCATCCGGATCAATCGAGATCGACGCAGCTGAAGTGAAACCCGGTAATTCTGTTATTGTTGAACCGGTGCCTGATGAAAAGGGAAGGATCCCTGTGGCAAGACCATTCTTCTCTGTATCAAGACTCGATGATGTTCCTCAGGAGATAATCCGGTCGTATGACGATATCACGCTAAAAGCCGCCGATAAAAAAGGATATGAGGAGGCAATAAAGGTTCATATCCTTAAGAATAATCCTGCTATTGATACATCCACTGTCGAATTCAGGTCGCTTATATCGCTTTTTGCCTTGCAGCTCATCAACAACAACGGACGGATGGTTGCAGATGATTACAACTTCAGCGTCGACCATTATAACAATTGCAGGCTAATTTCAGGTTATATCATTGCCACAAAGCTTCCTCCTCTGTACAAAGAAACATTGAAGGAATATTATGCTGATGCAATTATTATGCAGGGAAACGAAAAGGATGCGGGCGATGAGATGAACTGGCTTAACTGGATACCCTCCGGAGGAACAGTGATCGTATCCCAGGAGGGCAGTATACCTGTTTGGCCAAAGGGCACGTTGGTCACAAATAAAACAGCTCTGTATGATCTGATAACCACGGTATACCCGGTTTTTGACAGATACAGCGATGATGCCAAGCAGAGAGCATTGACTTTTATAAGCAAGGCGAATCCATATGTAACAGTTAAAGAAGATGTTTCCGAAGGTGGAAAAACCACTTATACAGCACAGAAAGGGAAACCGATACTAATACCGTTAATAAAATTTATATCTGAATAATACTCTCTCCGTGCTTCCCTGTGGCTCTCTCCCGACAAGTCGGGACAAGTTGTGTAAGTTCTTCTTTATATTTCATAATTTAAAATCTTTCATTTACAATGTTATTATACATCGATCCGAAAGTGAATCTAAATCCCAGCTGGCTTCTTATTTCATAGGTGGTTGCCAGTTTTCGGCGCTCCAGGAGCAGATCTTCCCGGGATGCATCACCACCTGGCAGATATAACTGGTCGTGGATTATCTCAGACTGCAATTCACAAAACACCGAAAGATTTTTTGTCAGACGGATCGAAAAATCTGACTCCAGTGTAAGTCTGTTTTTGGAAAAGTCGTGAAAGTAATGCCTGCCCTCAAGTCCGACAGAGATCTCTCCCCATGGCTGTATCAGTTCAAGATTTATTTCCAGGCCTTCTGAGAAAAGTGTCTCATAAAGCTTGTCATATATTGTTGTTTCGAAATAGTCAAAATAGTTTAATCCGGCCCAGTATTGAATTGCAAATACCCTTCTGTTACATTCTTTCCATGGGAAAATGTTGTATTCAATGCCGGCAGCCAGACCTGTCTTATGTTCAAGGTTCATGTAATTGCGCGAGGTATATGTTGTGAATATGCCAGCTGACCATTTCTCCGTAAGGCTCTTTACAAAATACCCTGAATATTCTATTTCGTCCTGCCTGTTTGAAATTGTGGTATCATCATCAATATATTTTTCCTGTTCTATTGAATAGTATCCTTCAAAACTGGTTTTCCATGCTTCTGTTATCTTGCTGGCGCTGGCCGAGGTACCGAGTCTAAATGCACTCTGGCTCTCTTCTTTTTGAAGTTCACCACCTGCTGAAATTGTGAATACCCACTTATTCCAGCGGTCTATTGTCAGTTCATCGGCTTTCCTGTTTCCCTTATCTTCGATATCAACATTCATCTGATCGATAACTCCGGCTTTCGAATAATACTGGAGCATCCCTATCTTAAGCATCTTAAGAAGGGCTCTCCTGACATCATCGTCGGTATCCGTCTGACTCGTTGTAATATTATATTCATAGTCCACACCCTTGAGATCGTTCCTCCCCAGGAAGTTCAGAAAGAACTTCTCTCCTCCGCCACCGGTATTTGACTCACTAACAAGTATATGTACATCTGCAAGCAGAGGGTCCCTGACAAAGGAGATGAATGGCAGCTCCTGACGTACAAAATCGAAATCACAATGAAAGCAATCGAGATAAAAGCTTAAAACATCGGATTTTGTTTCACCCTCCTGGCTATATGCGGCGCTAAGAAAAACCCCCAATAAAACAGTCAGAAAAACGGATTTGCCGGACAATTTCATATTCTATTCTTTTATTAGACATTAATTCAAAGTTATACAACTAAATGATTAACCATATATTAATCATGATGCCTCAGTAATATTTATATCTTTTTAACTATTTACTTCTGTGTGTCTGGGGCCTGAAGCCCGACACCTTACTCCAAACACCGTTGTACCAGTGTACCGTTACACCGTTGCACCGTTACACCGTTGTACCGTTGCACCGTTGCACCGTTGCACCGTTGCACCGTTATACCATTGTATCATTTTTTTATTATATTTCGTCAAACTTTTAAACTCTCGCTTCTATGAAAAATAAAAGCTTCTTGACAATTCTGCTGGTCTTCATATTAATGGGATCAATAGCAGCACTTAATTATTCATTCAAGCCTGTAAAACAAAAGAACATCGGATTACAGCTCTATTCAATACGCGACTCTATCAGGAAGAATGTGCCTGCTGCGATAGAGAAGGTAGGGAATATGGGATATAAGTTTGTTGAGCCTGCCGGATATGCCAATGGGAAAATTTATGATATGGATCCTGTTGAGTTCAAAAAGCTGTGTGCTAAAAATGGCATGAAAGTCCTGAGCTCACATGTCAGTCAGAATCTGCCGGCAGAGGCTGACTGGGATAAGACAATGGCATGGTGGGATGAATGCATCGATGCACATGTTAAAGCCGGAGCAAAATACCTGGTCCAGCCATCGATGGGTGGAGAAGCCTATAAAAGCCTGGAGACTCTGAAAAAATATTGTGATTATTTCAACGCTGTTGGAGCAAAATGCAAAGTAAAAGGCCTAAAGTTCGGATATCATAACCACGACAAGGAATTCTCGACTCAACTTGAAGGGCAGATAATGTACGATTTTATGCTTGCCAATACAGATCCTTCCAAGGTATTGTTCCAGCTAGACCTTTACTGGTGTGTTGCGGGAGGGAAGAATCCTGTCGACTATTTCAATAAATATCCGGGAAGGTTTGAGCTCTGGCACATTAAGGATAAGGAAGAAATAGGAGCAAGCGGAATGATGGATTTTGCTTCGATCTGGGCAGCTGCAAAAGTTTCAGGAATGAAATACGGTATTGTGGAAGTGGAGATATATAATTTCGACCAGTTCACCAGCTGCAAGAAGAGCATTGATTTCCTGAATGCTGCTGAATTTGTAGTTATGCCAAAGAATTAATTCAATTTCCAGATGCAAATATTAAAACATGTTTCGGCACTGGCAGTAGTGATGCTGATACTCTCAGCATGTTCAGGTCCGTCTGCCAGTTATTCAGATTCAGAACGTCTGACACAATATGTTAATCCTTTTATTGGGACAGGATATCACGGTCATACTTTCCCTGGCGTTGCATGGCCTTTTGGGCAGGTTCAGCTGAGCCCCGATAACGGAACACAGGGTTGGGACTGGTGTTCAGGCTATCATTATTCCGATTCGGTGCTTGCAGGTTTCAGTCATCTTCATCTCAGCGGGACAGGCATCGGCGATCTTGCAGATATTTCGTTCCTTCCCGTGACATCTGACATAACCTTTTCCGTTGGCGAAAGCAACAGTCAGTTTGTGTCAAGATATGCAGGAAAATACAGTCATGATGCTGAGAAAGCAGAACCGGGTTATTATACGGTCACTATGAAAAACAATGGTGTAAAAGCCGAATTCACAGTGACCGAAAGAGCCGGACTTCACAGGTATACTTTCCCGGGAAACGGACCTAAGAATCTGATCATCAATCTGGGTTTTGCAATTAACTGGGACAAGCCCTATAGCACGGAACTGACAGTTGTCGACAGCTGCCTGGTCACAGGATCCAGATTATCACATGGATGGGCAGCGGATCAGCATGTCTATTTTGCCGTACGTTTTTCACAGCCTCTGATGACTTATGCAATCACCGATATTGGTGGTGAAGGAATAACTGTAGGCTGCTTCAGTTTCTCCGGAAAGGAACTGCTTGCCAAAGTGGGAATATCATCCGTGAGCAGGGAGAACGCACTTGCTAACCTTGATTCATCGCTTCCTGGCTGGGATTTTGAAGCAACCCGGCAAGCCGCATCTGATGCATGGGAAAAAGAACTCTCAAAGATCAGGATCACAGCGCCTGACCAGGATAGAAAGATCGTGTTCTATACAGCTCTGTATCACACCATGATAGCACCGTCACTGTTTTCGGATATCAATAGCGAATTCAAGGGCATAGAAGGAGATGTTCAGAAAGCAGATGGATACAACAGGTATACTGTATTTTCACTGTGGGACACTTACCGTGCCCTTCATCCTCTCCTTACAATCACCCAGCCTGAAAGAGTAAATGACATGATCAAGTCGATGCTTGATCATTACAAACAGACAGGCCTGCTTCCTGTGTGGGAGCTTGAAGGAAACGAGACATTTTGCATGGTTGGCAATCATTCGATCCCGGTAATTGCGGAGGCAATACTCAAAAATATTGGAGATTTTGACCGTGATCTGGCATTCCAGGCCATGATTGCATCATCAGTGTACAATCGTGACGGGATGGGATTTTACGATTCTCTTGGTTATATGCCTGCTGATTTGATTCCGCAGTCAGTTGCAAAATCTGAAGAAATTGCAATTGACGACTGGTGCGTTGGAGCTGCTGCCAGAAAACTGGAGCATGATGCTGAAGCTTCCTATTTCACCAATCGTTCCAGGAATTACAGATCTTACTTCGACAGTGAAACCGGATTTATGAGGGGGAAGCTCAGCAACGGCGAATGGACAACGCCTTTTGATCCGGCGTATTCAAAACATGCGGGAAGTGATTATACAGAAGGCAACGCATGGCAGTATCTGTGGCTTGTGCCTCATGATGTATATGGACTGATAAAACTGTTGGGGGGTGAGGAACCATTTGCTGATAAGCTTGAACAGCTTTTTACTGTCAGTGAGGGAGTTAAGGGAGAAGAGGCTTCAGCAGATATTTCAGGTCTGATTGGAGCTTATGCACACGGCAATGAACCGGGCCATCATACTACATTCCTGTTCAATTACGCGGGGAGGCCCTGGCGTACCCAGGAGCTGAACAGGCAGATCCAGACAACAATGTATACAAATTCACCTGAAGGATTGTGCGGCAATGAAGATTGCGGACAGATGTCAGCATGGTATGTCTTCAGCGCACTTGGATTCTACCCTGTTAATCCGTGTGATCTGAAATATCAGTTTGGTTCACCTTTCGTCACCAGTGCAAGGATCGATGTCGGCAAAGGGAAATACTTATATATCATTGCCCCCAAAGCCTCCGATATGCGGAAATACATCCAGGAAGTAAGACTGAACGGACAGATCCTTCACAGGTCCTTTATTACCTGGGAAGAAATCATGGAGGGAGGAACCCTGGAATTCATGATGAGTGACAAACCTGAAAAATATCTTTTCAAATAATATAACTGCTGTCATTTATGAATGCAAGACGCCTGATCCCCTCTCAAAAGGACATGCTGTAAGAGGCGTTGACATAAAACCGCTGAACGAATGGTACCAGAAATGGGATAAAGCCGAGAACCTGAGCCTCGACCTCAGACTCAGAGAGAATTGCTACACTGCTGTTAAAGGAACGAATGAAGTATTTAACCTTGCTGCCGATATGGGCGGTATGGGATTTATTGAAAACAACAAGGCTGCATGTATGATAAGCGTTCTGATAAATACCCATCTGCTTATCGCCTCTCGTGATTCCGGTGTTGAAAGATTCTTCTATTCATCGTCAGCATGCGTCTATAACGGAGAGAAACAAACCGATCCGGATAATCCCGGACTGAAGGAATCAGACGCCTATCCCGCTCTTGCCGAAGACGGATACGGTTGGGAAAAGCTTTTCAGCGAAAGGATGTGCAGGCATTTCTCTGAAGATTTTGGATTACTGCAGCCATTTGCCGTAAAGTGATTGAAGCCGGTATTAAGGGAAATAAGGAAATTGTCATCTGGGGCGACGGACATCAGACCAGGAGCTTTATGTATATCGATGATTGCATGAAAGGTGTTCAGGATATTATGTACAGTAATATCAGCGAACCTGTCAACCTGGGAAGCAGCGAAATGGTTTCAATAAATCAGCTTGTTGACATTGTGGAAGATATCGCCGGCTATAAGCTTCAGCGCAAATATGATCTCAATGCGCCCAAAGGCGTAAGGGGAAGAAAC
>JALONV010000144.1 GCA_025454755.1 Bacteroidales bacterium
AGGGCTTCCGAGCATAATCACCTCTGCATCTTTCAATGTAACCTTTTTAGATGGATAGTCATGATGAGCCGGTGCAGAATTAATATAGAGCTTTGCAGGCTTTTTAGGATCCACCGATTTGAAAACCACGTCCTGTGTCCCTTTACCAAGGTAAAGAGCCTCCTTATTTCCTATCTTGAAGACCTTACCTCTGGTGGAAATCACGGCATGGCCGCCGACATTTATGATACCCATTTCTCTTCTCTCCAGGAAGTAAGGTGCTTTGAGTTCATCAGCAGATTCAAGCTTCAGTGCCTTCTTTACCGGCATGGCTCCACCGACCATATAGCGGTCGTAAAGTGAATAAACAAGTGAAATTTCATCTCTGACAAAAACCTTTTCAATCAGGAATTCTTTCCTGAGCTGATCGGTGTCATAGTGTTTAACATCGCGAGGATGAGCTGCGTACCGGAGTTCGATTTTCATAATATTGGTCGATTATTTAAGTGTACCTTTTTGTATCATTTTATATAATTGAGTTCCTGCCATCAGGAATCCGCCAACGCCATAGACTTCTGTCATTTCCCTTGTGACAGCTTTCGGATCAGCTCCAATAGGTTGAACGAAGCCTAATTTAATCCATTTACAACTGCAGGCAGGTATTTTTCACTATCAAGGTAACCGTTATCAATACCCCATGCCAAACCGAATACAAAGAAAGAGGTGCAGCTCATTTCAGGGACCGGATAGCTGGCAGGATCAAGCAGGCTTGCATGCCATGAGCCGTCGGGCTGCTGAATCGAAACCAGTTTGGCGGCCATGTCCTTAAATATTGTGACAAAATATTCCTTTTCCCTATATTTTGGAGGAAGTTCCCTGATTATAATCGGTAGGCCGGCAAAGACCCAGCCGTTACCTCTTCCCCAGAAGACTTTTTCACCATTGGCTTCCTTGCGGGTGAAATAATTTGAATCCCTGAAATAAAGATGTTCATCCTTATCATAAAGATAATCAGTTGATGCCTTGTACTCCTGGTACATGAACTTCTGAAATTTTTTGTCGTGGGTTTCGGTGTACATTTTTGCCCAGACAGTTGGTGCCATGAAAAGTGCATCGCACCATGACCACCTTTGCGTAGACCAGTAATCTTTGGTATTGACGAATTTAAGGTCGCCAGTGGCAGGAGCCATCACTATTGATCTGAAATAAAGCTTTATAGGTGTTATCATCCTTTTTTCATGGTATTTCCTGTAAAGCTCAACGTACAATTGTCCCACGCAATAATCATCAGCATGGTATTTCCTCAGGGGATTCTCATGTTTATAATATGTCCACTGGTTTTTTTCCGCAATCTTTTTCAGCCATTCAAAATAAGAGTCATCTCCGGCTATGCCTGCCCAATCAACCATCCCGGCGTAGAGTGCGCCGTTTGTCCAGTCCGCAAGATGGTGTGTAAGCGGAGTTTTTATCTGCCAGTCTGCAACAGCTTTAAGAACCGTTTTTACATCATTTGCATTCAGGTCAGATTTAAATGGGGAATCGAATTGTTCCTGAGAAAATCCTGCAGATGCATAAAACAAGAGGAAGGAAATAAAAAATAATCTTAAGTATCTCATATATTGGGTGATTATCAAAAAATAAAATTGAATTAAGACAAAAATACAATCTTTGACCATAAACGCAATTAAAAAAGATTCTACTTTTTGATTTCCTAACCCTTTTAATTATGAACAGTTTCGAAATATATTTATCAGGTTGATGTTTTTTCGTGATCGTTAGCGATTTTTTTTTTTCAAAGGAATAATTAACTTTATGACATATTAAAAGAAAAATATGAAACCCTTCATCGGTGATGATTTCCTGCTGCGCAATAAGACAGCAATAAAGCTCTATCACCAATATTCTAAGAACCAACCAATTATAGATTTTCATTGTCACCTTTCACCTGCAATGATTGCAGATGACCGCCAGTTTGCTAACCTGACTCAGGCATGGCTTGAAGGCGATCATTACAAATGGAGGGCCATGAGGAGTAACGGTGTCGACGAGAAGTATTGCACAGGAAAGATGCCCGATGCCGGGAAATTCGCAAAATGGGCAGAAACTGTCCCATATACTGTGGGTAATCCGCTATACCACTGGACACATCTTGAACTTGCCAGATATTTTAATATAACTGAACTCCTTTCGCCAAAAACCGCAACAAAGATCTACAAAAAAGCCAGCTCACTTCTCGAGACCAAAGAGTTTTCAGTAAGGTCCCTGCTTAAGAAGATGAATGTCGAAGTAGTATGTACAACAGATGATCCTGCAGACACTCTTGAGTATCATAAGAAGATGAAAGGCAGATCTGAGATTGCAGTTTTCCCTACCTGGCGCCCCGATAATGTAGTTAAAACGGAAGATCCTTTAAAATTCAAAGCCTACATCAGCAGACTGGAACAGGCATGCGGAAAAGATATAAAGAACTTCAGCTCCCTTATTGAGGCGCTTGATGAACGACATAAGTTCTTCAGCAAAATGGGAACAAAAGCTTCAGATCACGGCCTCGACCGCTTCTACTTCGCTGCATTTACAGGTACAGAAGTTGAAAAGATCTTCAGGAAATTGCTTAAAGGAGAAATGATCTCAGGGGATGAAGCAGAAAAATATAAAACTGCCGTGATGATGGAACTCTGCAGGATGAACCACAAAAGAGGATGGACACAGCAGTTTCATGTAGGGGCAATGAGGAACAACAATCTTCGTATGTTCAGGCTTATGGGTCCGGATACAGGCTGGGATTCAATAGGCATATCACAGGATGCATTGAAGATGTCGAAATTCCTGGGGACCCTTGATGATACCAACCAGCTTGCCAGAACAATCCTGTACAATCTCAATCCTGCTGATAATGAAATGATGATAACTATGGCCGGAAACTTCTGCGACGGCACAGTGCCTGCTAAAGTTCAATACGGAGCAGCATGGTGGTTCCTCGACCAGAAGAACGGTATGGAAAAACATATAAGAGACCTTGCATCTCTGGGACTTATGAGAAGATTTATCGGCATGGTTACCGATTCCAGAAGCTTCCTCTCCTACCCTCGCCATGAATATTTCAGACGCCTTTTCTGCAATTATGTCGGTGAAGAGGTAGAAAGGGGAAATATACCTGATGAGGAGGAATTGCTTAAACCGCTGATAGAAGGTGTTTCTTATAAGAACGCAAAAGAACATTTTAAATTCAACAATTAGACACCATGAACGAACTTAACCTTAAAGACAAAATCGCTGTCATTACCGGCGGTGCAGGAGTAATTTGCTCAGCAATGGCTAAATCGCTTGCCGCCGAGGGTGTTAAAACAGTGATACTGGATCTCAACAGGGAGGCTGCCGAAAAAGTGGCAGCAGAAATTGAAAAGGAATTCAAAACAAATTCAATCGGTGTATCCGCAAGTGTCATTGATAAGACATCCCTTGAAGGAGCTATGAAAGAGATCCACGATAAGCTCGGCAAAATAGATATCCTGGTGAATGGTGCCGGTGGCAACTCCCCGGCTGCGACCTCTAAAGTTGAGAAGATGGAAGGGAATGAAAAACTGGAGGATACATTTTTCGGGCTTCAGATCGAAGGTTTCGACAAGGTTTTCGACCTCAATTTCAAAGGAACGCTTCTACCCTCAATGGTTTTTGCCACTGACATGGTATCCAGGAAGTCAGGCGTTATAATAAATATCTCATCGATGAACTCATACAGACCATTGACAAAGATTCCCGCATATTCAGCCGCCAAATCGGCTGTTAATAATTTCACACAATGGCTGGCCGTACATTTTGCAAAGGTAGGTGTAAGGGTAAACGCAATTGCGCCCGGATTCATTTTAACGAACCAGAACAGGTTCCTTCTGATTGATGAAAAAACCGGTGAGATGACGCCCCGCAGCAAAAAAATAATCAATGGGACACCAATTGAACGTTTTTGTACACCGGAAGAGCTTACCGGCACACTGCTATACCTGGCATCAGACCTCTCAAAGGCTGTCACAGGCATAATAATTCCGGTTGATGGCGGATTCAGTGCTTACAGCGGCGT
>JALONV010000014.1 GCA_025454755.1 Bacteroidales bacterium
TGCAAAGTGTCTGTTCTCTCCTGCCTGCACTTCCTGTTTGAAGAAATGCAAATCTGCATGGCGGATCTCCAGAATCTTTAATACAAAGTTCAATAGCCCGGTGGCATATTGCATCGGCAAGTGATGATATGTACAGGGATACTGAGTAAGGATCGGCCTGTCCGAGGATCATTGAACAAACCAGCTTCCGGCTTGCGAGATAAATATCCTGCAACATTTCAGCCGATCCGGCTTTTTCAATATCCCCTGCAATCTGCCTGTGATCATGAAAAAAAGTATCAGATAATTCAGTACTGGAAATATATCCTGCGACTTTATTATATTGCATTGCACCATTTATGCTTGCAAGATCAACCAGCAATGTGTTATCAGGATCATGGTTTAAAGCGAGCAGTTCTATTGTCCCTTCGTACCATAGTTCTCCTGAATCAGACTCAACGATTACTGCATTTAAAATAGCCCGGAACACAGAGGAGTCCTTTCGTCTTATAAGAACAGCGCGGTTAACAATATTTTCCCTTGCTGCCATAGCTGTCTTAAGGACTTTTAACTGGGCAGTGTCCGGAAAAAAAGAATCTACATTCAATAAGGCCAGCTCCTGAAAATCTTTATATCCCAATAATTTCAATGCGGGGTCGCTGACATATAAGAACCTGCTCTTTCTGCCATATGTCACTTTAAAAAACCCGGTGGATAATCTGTTAATCAGAGGCATGGTCATTGAGCTTACCGGACTTCCCATATCAGAGGTTGCCGGGTGCAAGGCTAATCACCTTTTTTCGTTTTAAGTGAACATCTTGAATAATGACTGGCTGTCAGTTCTTCATACAGATCATCAGGATCATTGCTGGTGATGATTTCAGTACCGGTAAAAATATCATCAGGTTTCATACTGATAAACTCCCGTTCCTCATAATCAAGCCATGAGAGTATCGTTTTATTGGCCTGCATGCCATTAGAAGACCATAGGATCACACCTTCCGATGATGCTTCTGCCAGAGTCCTGTACAATTCCCTTGACTTCCTTAGTTCCTCCTCCGCTAAATTTCTTCTTTTTTCAGTCTTATGGCTCTGGTTCGATATTAATATCAGAAGTAGTATTATCACTATCCCGATAATCCCTGAAATAATTAATGCACGGAATTCCATCTTCCGGATTTCCTGTGTTACATCATCAATATATATTCCTGTACCGATTATCCATCCCCATGGCTCAAATAGCCTGACATATGACAATTTTGAAACGATCCTCGTTGAATCATCGTTCCACTGCCACATATAGTCAACATAGCTTTCACCTGTTGCGGAGACAGCTTTTACAAATTCTACGAATACCGGTTTCCCGCGGGGATCCCTGAATTGTGTAAGATCCTTTCCGTTAAGATCCGGACGATACGGATGGACTATCATTCTGGGATGCAAATCAGTGATCCAGAGATAATCCTTGAGCTTCTCGCCATACCTTATCGAACTGATAGCAGACAAAGCTTCATTCTTAGCTTCTGTACTGTCAATGAGTCCCTGCTGTTCCAGGGAATTGTAATACTCAAGCAAACTGTAGGCTGATGAAGTTATTTCCTGTATCAGAACTCTTTTCCGGGCCTTCATGGTTTCTTCAAAACCCGGTATCAGATAAAAGAAGATCAGCCCTATAAAAAGGGAGAAAGCTAAAAAGGCCGGTATGTCAATTTTCAGGATGAATTTCCATCCGGATCGTTTCCCTGGTGAACCTTCCATGATATCTAATCTCTATGTTTACCTCAAAGAAATTATCCTCAACTGTCTGTTTTCAGTATCAAAAATAGTGAATCCCGTTTTCCCCGGCTCTCCTGATAATGGAGGCAACAACACCAGCAGGGTTTCATTTCCAAGATTAAAATTATCAGAAGGAATTGAATTGATCGCTTTCAGAAATGATTCTGCCCTCCTGCCACCTCCCTTGTAAGCGAAACCGGTGAATAATGTATGTGAATGTCCTGAAAATGAAAAACATACTTCGTTTTCCCCCATAAACCTCCACAGATCCCTGAGCTGATAATTTTTTTCAACGTACCTGGTTGTGGATCCTGTAAAGTCAGGGAAAATATAGTGTGAAAAGAGACAACCGACACCTGGCTCAGATGTGATGATGAACTCCGGCAAATCTTTTAGAAATGCCTGATCTTCCTCATCCAGATCACCCGGGAGATCACCTTCATAGCACCAGACTCTTCCTGAAGAGATCTCCTTCCTTTTCATAGGATTCATGTTGAACCATTCCTCAGGATAAATGAATCCGTCAGAATAATGAGGCAGCTGCCGGGCAGCAAAAAGATCATGGTTCCCTGCAACAGTCCACCTGAAATTGGATCTTATCAGATCAAGACACTTTTTAGCGCTTCGTGTAGAATCGTACTTGTAAAACCTGATGTCATATCCTGCAATATCACCGAGACAAACCAGTTCATCGCATCTATTTGCATCTGCCACCCTCAGAGCACTGCCAAGCTTTTCCGCATTTTCATGTATATCAGAAATTATTCCCAGCCTCATCCCTGTTACCGGATTTTAGTAAAATATAATCCTGCCTGAAAACTTAAAGATAATCAATTCACTTAATTCTTGAATATGTTAAGCTCCTTCAGTGATTAATATCCTGCTGACCTTCTCATTTTTCCTTTGACTTTTCTTCTTTAATAAAAAAGGCGCCTTTCAGCGCCGTTTGTGATCCCGGAGAGACTCGAACTCTCAACCAACAGAACCGGAATCTGTCATTCTATCCATTGAACTACGGGACCAATGATGCGGTAAAATTAACATCTATAGGGCGGTTTGACAACTATTTGCCAAAGATTTTCTATTTTCGCCCTCTTAAGAAAAGAAAGCCCGAAGACAGAAGTCCGAATTCCGAAGTCATGAATACCTTATTTTATGGAATTAAAATTTAAATTCGAAAACTTAATTATTTGGCAAAAAGCAATGGATTTTGGTGAAAATATTTTTAAAATTTCTACTCAATTTCCTAAAGAAGAAACATATAATCTGACTTCTCAGATTCGAAGGGCAGTGGATTCAATTGCACTTAATATTTCTGAAGGGTCAATCGGACAGTCAAATCCCGAGTATAAAAGATTTATAGGTATGGCAACCCGCTCTTTGGCAGAAGTTGTAACCTGTTTACATAAAGCTTCCAGAAGAAAATATATTTCTGATGAGGAGTTCAATGAACATTATAATTTTGCATACAACCTGATGAATATGATGGTGGCATTTAAAAATAAAATAAGCTGACATTAGGATGAAAATACCCTTTCACATTTGTCGTTTGCCTTCTTTCTCCGGACTTCGGACTTCCGGCTTCGGGCTTCGGACTTCGGGCTTCGGACTTCCGGCTTCGGACTTCGGGCTTCGGACTTCGGGCTTCGGACTTCGGGCTTCGGACTTCGGGCTTCGGACTTCCGGCTTCGGACTTCCGGCTTCGGACTTCCGTCTGATCTAACCAAATAATTATACTTTCCCCAATGGAATATAACTTCAGCGAAATAGAGAAAAAGTGGCAGCATTACTGGGAGGAAAACAAGACTTTCAAAACTCCGGAAGACCTGACGAATCCAAAGAAATGCTATGTACTTGATATGTATCCTTATCCATCCGGCGCAGGTCTTCATGTTGGTCACCCTGAAGGCTATACTGCAACCGACATTTATTCCAGGTATAAAAGAATGAAGGGCTTCAACGTTCTCCACCCTATGGGATGGGATGCCTTCGGACTGCCGGCAGAACAATATGCAATTCAGACAGGGACACATCCTTCAATTACAACAAAAAACAACTGCGATACTTTCAGACGGCAGATAAAGGAACTCGGGCTTAGCTATGACTGGGAAAGAGAGATCAACACCACCGATCCGAAATACTATAAATGGACCCAATGGATCTTTATCAAACTTTACAATACCTGGTTCGATGAAAAGCTTCAGAAAGGAAGACCAATATCTAAACTGACCATTCCGGATGAAATAAAGAAATCCGGGAAAAAGGAAGTCACAAAATACATTGACTCCAAACGCCTGGCTTATTACGACAATGCCATGGTTTGGTGGTGCCCAAGCTGCCGGATAGTATGCGCCAACGAGGAGGTACTGTTCGACGGATCACATGAAAAGTGCGGCAACAGGGTTGAGAAGAAAAACCTGAAGCAGTGGATGCTCCGTATCCCTCTCTATGCTGAAAGATTGCTCTCAGGATTTGACACTCTCGACTGGCCCGAAGGAATAAAGGATATGCAGCGCAACTGGATCGGACGGTCTACAGGCGCTGAAGTCGATTTTGCCATCGATGGCCTGAATGGTAAACTTACAGTTTTTACCACCCGCCCGGATACTCTTTTCGGCGCCACATATATGGTTATAGCGCCTGAACATTCGTTTACTTCTGCCATAACCACTGATGAAAACAAAAATGCTGTAAACGATTATAAAAAAGCAGCGTCATTGAAATCTGATCTCGACCGTACTGATCTGGCCAAAGAGAAAACCGGGGTTTTCACCGGACGATACGCCATTAATCCGGTGAATCATAAAAAGATACCCATCTGGGTGGCAGATTATGTGCTCACCGGGTACGGTACAGGCGCGATCATGGCAGTGCCTGCTCATGATACCCGCGACTTCGAGTTTGCCCGGAAATTCAACCTTCCGGTTGTTTGCATACAGGACCCTGATGTATCCGATCCTGATCAGAAAAAGAGAATCATTTCCGGAAAAGAATGCTGGACCGAGGATGGCAAGTATATCAATTCGTCGGACCAAAAGACCGGAATTGACATAAACGGTCTTAATAAGGAAGCAGGAATTGCCAAAATAACTTTATGGCTGGAGTCACAAAATCTTGGAAAGGAAAAAGTAAACTACAAATTGCGCGACTGGCTCTTCAGCAGGCAGCGCTACTGGGGTGAACCATTCCCGGTAATTCACTGGGAAGATGGTGAGATAACCCTGATAGATGAAAAAGAGCTTCCGCTTGAACTGCCCGAAATGGAAAAATACCTGCCGGGGGAAACAGGAGAATCGCCTCTTTCAAATGCAACAGGATGGCTCAATGTTACTGATAAATCAGGCCGCAAAGGGAGACGCGAAACCAATACTATGCCGCAGTGGGCCGGTTCATGCTGGTATTATCTCCGCTATATCGATCCGACCAATGACAAGCAGATCTGTGATCCTGAAAAAGAGAAATACTGGATGCCTGTTGATCTTTATATAGGTGGCGCAGAACATGCAGTACTTCATTTGCTGTACAGCCGATTCTGGCACAAAGTGTTGTTCGACCTCGGGATTGTCTCCACCGATGAACCTTACATGAAACTTTTTAACCAGGGAATGATACTGGCTTATGCTTACGAAAATGAGTCCGGGGCAAAAGTAGCGGCAGATATTATCGAGGAACGCGATGGAAAATTCTTTGACAGCGAAACAGGCACCGAAGTAAAACAGATCGTTGCCAAAATGTCAAAATCTCTCAAAAATGTAGTCAATCCTGATGATGTTGTCACAAGGTATGGAGCTGATTCACTCAGACTATATGAAATGTTCATGGGTCCTCTGGATGTGACAAAACCCTGGGATGATAAAGGAGTGAAAGGCGTATTTAATTTCCTCGGAAGAACATTCAGGTTCTTCTCGAATCCCGAGATTATTGCGAATGGCGTGGAGGATCCTGAAATCCTTAAAGGTCTGCATCAGGCAATAAAAAAGGTGGAAGGGGATATCGAAAACCTCAGGTTCAATACTGCAATCTCAGCTATGATGATCTTTCTTAACCTGGCAACAAAAAAAGCAAAAGTCACAAAAGAGACTGTCAGTATTTTTACAAAAATATTATCTCCTTTTGCCCCTCATCTTGCTGAAGAATTGTGGCAGATGCACGGACATAATAAAACACTTGCATATGAACCATGGCCTGAGGTAAACGAAGAATATCTGAAAGAAGATACTTTCGAGTATCCTGTTTCATTCAATGGCAAACTGAGATTTAAGATTGCATTGCCTGTTAATATGGATAAGGAGGAAATCTCCCGCATTGTCCTGGCTGATGAAAGAGCGAAAAAATGGCTGGCAGCAGGAACACTATCAAACATAATTGTGGTTCCAAACCGGATTGTAAACATTGTTATTAAAAGCTAACAGGCTGCTGATGTTAATACGAAGGAATATTATCATCCTGTCAGCTGTTATGTCTCTGTTAACTTCCTGCAGGTATTTTCAGGCAGAGGAACCTCCATTGCAAACATCCGTCAGAGATACAACCGTAAGCACAAATAAAGAACCTGTTCATATCTTCGGAATCCCATGCGATTCATATACCCTGACAACATGGCATATAAAACGAAATGAATTTCTTTCCGAAATTCTTCTCGAACGCGGTGTCCCCATGCAGGAAATAGACCAGATAATCAGGAATTCGGATTCGGTATTTGATGTCAGAAAAATAAGATACGGAAATCATTATACATTAATGTGTGATACTGACTCAGTTGCAAGGGTGAGGTACCTGGTATATGAACATGACCCGGCTTTAAGTTACATTTTCAGTTTCAACGATTCGATCAATATTACTCCTTACAGGAAAGAGATCAGAAAGGTCATCAGGTACTCATCAGGTATCATTGAGACATCACTATGGGAATCAATGATGGCAGCCGGTATGCCTCCTGACCTTCCGGGAGACCTGTCGGAAATGTTTGCCTGGACAGTTGACTTTTTCGGACTTCAGAGAGGTGACAGTTATAAAGTCTTCTATGAGGAACTCTTTATTGATGACAAATCACTTGGTACAGGCAAAATTTATGGTGCACAATTCACCTGGGCTGGTAAAACCATAACTGCTATTCCCTTCATACAGGACAGCACTGAAAGCTATTTCGATATTGAAGGCAACAGCCTGAGGAAAGCTTTTCTTAAAGCTCCCCTCAGGTTTTCAAGGATCAGTTCACGGTTTTCATCAAGCCGCCTTCATCCGATACTCAGGATCCGCAGGCCTCATTTCGGCGTCGATTATGCCGCACCTGTAGGTACTCCTGTTGAGGCTATCGGTGACGGCAGGGTAATATTTGCTGGTACAGAGAATGGTTCAGGGAGAATGGTAAAGATTGTCCATAACAGTGTTTATACCACTGCATATCTGCATCTCAGCGGCTTCGGAAAGGGTGTTTACCCCGGAGCGATGGTTAAGCAGGGAGATATAATCGGTTTTGTCGGGAGCAGCGGTCTGTCAACCGGCCCGCATCTTGACTTCAGGTTTTATAAGAACGGATCGCCTGTTGATCCGCTTACAGTTGAAGCTCCTCCTGTTGAGCCTGTTTCAGAAGAAAATAAAATGCGATTTGAGAAAAACAAGCTGCTTGTAGTGAGTATGCTCGCTACTTTTTAGGTTTTTCCGGAAGCTTGTTAATCAGTTCTTCTATGACCCGTGGAAAGTGTTCATACTCAAGTGCATGTACCCTTGAGGCAAGAGTTTCCGGAGTATCGCGGAAATCCACTCTGCATTTTGCCTGAAATATGATACCCCCTTCATCATAATTCCTGTTTACATAATGAATCGAAATCCCGGATTCTGTGTCATGATTATCTATTACTGCTTTATGTACTTTTTCACCATACATTCCTTTCCCTCCGTATTTCGGCAGAAGAGCAGGGTGAATATTTACGATGCGGCCATCAAATTCCTCCAGGATATTATTCGGAACGAGCCATAAAAATCCTGCAAGAACGATAAAATCGATACCATTCTCCAGAAGATAATCAAGCACTTTCCGTTGGTTGTAAAATTCGTTGCGGTCGAAAAAAACTGATTTTACTTCCAGTGTTGCAGCCCTTAGTAATACGTATGCTTCGCGCTTATTCGATAAAACAAGTGTAACTTTTGCGTTGTTTCGGTTCGAAAAGTATTTTATGATGTTTTCGGCGTTGGTGCCTGACCCTGAAGCAAAAATTGCTATTTTCCTCATTATGTGATATTTGTCACTTTTTCTGTATATTTGATCCTGATATACTTAAAAAGTTTATTTAACTGTTAATCAGATTATTAATAGGGTAAGCAAATAAAAAACCTTAAATCATTTGAAAAATATATTACAAATATATTTCTTTACAAGGTTTTAAAATTATTATTAATTAAAAATTAGAATTATGTCTGACATTGCCACAAGAGTAAAAGAGATTATTGTTGACAAACTTGGAGTAGATGAGTCAGAAGTAACTCCCGAAGCCAGTTTCACGAATGATCTGGGTGCAGACTCTCTTGATACTGTTGAATTGATCATGGAATTTGAAAAAGAATTCAATATCGGAATTCCTGACGATCAGGCGGAGACCATCAGCACTGTTGGTGATGCTATCAAGTACATCGAGGAAAATGCAAAGTAATTTTGCATTGCTTATAAACCATTTATGAGAAGAGTTGTAATTACAGGCCTTGGAGCACTGACTCCACTGGGTAATAATTTGCATGAATATTGGGATGGACTTAAGAATGGTGTAAGCGGAGCGGGTATGATAACCCGCTTCAACACTGAAAAGTTCAAGACAAAATTTGCATGTGAAGTAAAAGGATACGACTCTTCCAATTATTTCGACAGAAAAGAGTCCAATAAACTGGACCTCTATTCCCAGTTCGCACATGTAGCTGCTGATGAAGCTATTGCTGATTCAGGTATAGACCTCCAGACGGTTGATAAGGACCGAATAGGTGTTATATGGTCCTCCGGCATCGGAGGCCTTCTAACCTTCTATGAAGCCATCAAGGGTTATGTGCAGGGCGACGGAACTCCCCGCTTCAGCCCTTTCTTTATACCGAAAATGATCGCAAATATTGCTTCCGGATCCATATCGATAAAATATGGATTCAGAGGACCTAATTTTGCGACTGTATCGGCGTGTGCATCATCAACTCATTCACTTATTGATGCCCTTAATTATATAAAGCTGGGAAAGGCTGACATGATACTTGCCGGAGGATCGGAAGCTGCAATTAACGAACCGGGTATCGGAGGATTCAACGCCATGCAAGCTATGTCGACCAACAATCAGGAATTTGCATCTGCATCGCGTCCTTTTGATCTTACCAGGGATGGCTTTGTGATGGGCGAAGGCGCCGGGGCGATAGTCGTTGAGGATCTTGATCACGCAAGAGCAAGAGGTGCAAAAATCTATGCCGAGCTGGCAGGCGCCGGAATGACGGCTGATGCATACCATCTTACAGCGCCTCATCCTGAAGGAATAGGAGCCCGCAATGTTATGAAGCTGGCTGTTCAGGATGCAGGTCTGAAGCTTGAAGATATCAATTATATAAATATGCATGGTACGGCAACTCCGCTCGGCGATATTTCAGAAGCAAAAGCAATAATCGATGTATTTGGCGAGCATGCCTACAAGCTTAATATCAGCGCAACAAAATCAATGACCGGCCACCTGCTGGGTGCGGCAGGAGCTGTTGAAGCGATTGCAACAATTATGGCAATCATGCACAACACAGTACCTCCTACAATAAACTTCAAAGTTCCTGATCCGCAGATTGACCAGAAACTGAATCTCACAGTCAATAAGGCACAAACCAGAATAATCAACGCTGCCCTTAGCAATACTTTTGGCTTCGGAGGCCATAATGCTTCTGTAGTTTTTAAAAAAGCAGAGGTTTAGTGTCACTCTTCAAATCAAAAGTTAACGGTACATTTATTTTAGATAAACGTGAATTCGGTTCCCGCTTAAGGAAAATTCTTGGCTTTAAGCCGGGCAATCTCAGATTATATGAGATTGCATTCATCCATCGTTCGGCCTCGTATAAGCTCCCCGACGGACAAAGGATCAACAATGAAAGGCTTGAATACCTGGGTGACGCAGTGCTTGATGCAATACTTTCAGATTATCTTTTTGAGAAATTCCCGGATGCCAGTGAGGGTTTTCTCACCAAAATACGATCAAGGATTGTAAACAGGGATGTTTTGAACAGCCTGTCGGTTTCCATGGGCATAAACAAGATTCTCGTCAGCAACGTCAGCTCCATACATACAACAAAAAACCTTTATGGCGATGCCCTTGAAGCGCTGATAGGCGCTGTTTTTATCGACAAGGGATTCGGGAAAACAAAAAAGCTTTTTATAAAGAAAGTCTTTAATAAATATCTGAATCTCGAACAAATCGTAAACACCGACACTGATTATAAAAGTCTTGTCTTTGAATGGGTTCAGAAGCATAAGGCAAATCTTATTTTTACCTATAACGAAGAATATGATTTTAATACCAGAAAATCGGTTTTTTCGACAACTCTTCTTATAAACCACGAAGAATTCGGTAAAGGACAGGGAGTTTCTAAAAAAGAAGCAGAACAGGAAGCTTCCTGCCAGGCATGGAAAAGGATTAAAGATATTTCAGAGGATATGCCATAGTATTTTGCAATTTTTCCTACCTTTATGAATTGATGACGCTGAAAATGATGAGGATCAGTCCAAAAATCACACGTGTACAGCTTAAGATCAATCAGAATAATGAGTCTGCATTTGTAGGAATAGTTTCTGCTGAACCCGACTACAAAATATCCTTGACGCTAAACAGAAAATTGAAAATCTCGCTTAAAAATGTCACTCCATTCATCATCTCCGATGATGATGGAAATGAAGTCCTCTTTAGTAGATTTTCTGATGCATCTTCGTCTCATGGCATGTTATACGACCTTATCTCAAACCGGAGCGAAAAGAAATATTTTATCAGGAAACTTAAAAATATCGACTACATTTTCCAGATACATAATCCGGAAAATGTAAAAGTAATAGACAGGATAATTTCGACGCTCAGGGAAACCGAATCTATTACAGCGGCATTCAGTATCGACATGCAGTCGCTCAAAGACAAAAATTTGCATTATCTAACTCAATAGGATATGGAAAAGCTGTTTTTTAATTTGTCGGAGGAAGAGTTTTCAAAAGGCAGAAAATTATTGTTATGGATTGTAACCGCCTTTTTCATTATCGGCGGGATTTATGTTGCACTGCTTAGCCCGGTCTTTGGAAAACACTCTATAAGGCCCCTGATTTCACTTGCCCCCTTCGGTATTGGCTTTATCATCGGGAGCACAGCTCTCTATGCATCAATACAGAGAAAAGACCTGTTCTTCCTGATAGATGATGACAAAATAGAATTCAGATACGGAATATTCAGGCCAAAGAAATATTCTTTCCCCTGGACTGATATTAAAAAGCTGGTGATGCCCCATAAAGAGAGAAAAGTAAAAGTCATGTTCAAGGATGGAACATCCTATATTATCGATATTTCATACATTCAGCGCAAGAAATCCACAATAATCAGAAAGCATCTCTTCCATGCAGCAAGGGCTCAAAACATAGATGTACTTAAAGTCGTTTCACTGGCTCATCACAAAAAACACAACGTATCACACAGCAGCTGACCTGACCAAACCTGACTTGTATAAAGAAGAAGAGCCGCTCCAGAACAGAGCGGCTCATTTTTTAATAACCCTAAAACTAACCTAACCTATGAAAAAAAACTCTATATTATCATTTTCAAATATCGTGCCAAATCCTGTGCAAATATAAATATTGAATCTCTTATAAAAAAAAAAATTCTCCAAACAGCTCAAAATTAACATTTTTTTAATATTCTGTTAAACCATTTTAATATTTGGCGCCTTAAAATTACCTTTTAACCCGGTTTGAACAATTCACTCCTGTTAAAGAAAGTTAAAGGGGAAAAAGTTGCATTATATATAGTAGTACTTTTGCACTAGTATGAAGCAAAGGATCATTGTATTACTGGCTGTTTTCTTTTTCCTGGCAATCACGGGAATAATTTTTATCCAGCTCTACTGGATAAGGAATGCCATTGATATGACCGATCAGCAGTTCCGTACCGATGCAAACAAGGCCCTCGCGGCAGTGGTTCTTGACCTTGAGGAACAAGAACTGATCAACAACATCATGGAACAGATCGATGGTACCCTGACAGACTCTGTGACAGCCATCGTTCCGGCAAATTCGCCACTGGCAAGAAAACTCAGAGGTTATCAGCCAAATTCGGAACTTCTCTCGGTTTATGGATTCGATTCTGAAAATGAGCCTATAACAATAACCAGTTCCGGACAAAGAATCGTAATCTCAGCAAAAGACATGAATGCGTATTCTCTGCCTGATGAGATTACGGAGACGTCAGCTGAATCATTAACTGCAGAGTTGAAAGGCAGGGTGACAAACAAGATTGTCTTCCTTGAGAATATAATGGATAAGATCCTATCAGAGACGCCCGAGATAATGGAGCGCATCAATCCTGAAAATCTCAGGAAATCAATAAGATCAGCTCTCGATAATGTTGGAATTAATCTCGATTTCGAATTTTCAATCCGTTCAGGCAATTCAGGAACAATCTGGGGAACACCCGGATATACCGACAAACCCGGCACCCCCAAGTTTATAATTCAGCTCTTCCCCAACGATCCACTGCCAGGACAAAGCCAGCTGGTGATGTATTGCCTGGAAGAACAGCAATATAAATTTGAAAAGATAGGATCCCTGGGGCTCCTTTCCCTTGTTTTCACTATTATGCTGCTGGTTCTTGCAACAAGCACATTTATCGTGATCTTCAGGCAGAAAAAGATTTCGGAGATAAGGAACGACTTCATAAATAATATGACGCATGAACTGAAGACTCCCATTTCGACTATCTCTCTTGCTTCGCAGATGATGGCTGACAAAACGATACCTGAGGAAAATAAAAATATCGATAACCTGTCAAAGGTTATTTCCGATGAAAGCATGAGGCTGAAATTCCAGGTTGAGAAGGTGCTGCAAATGGCCATCTTTGAAAAGACAAAAATGAGGCTCAACCTTGCCGATATGGATATTCATAATATTCTTTCGGGCGCTATTGAGAACTTCGCACTTCAGATCAAATCCACGCAGGGTACTATCGAAAGGGATTTTCAAGCCGTTTCATCGCATGCCATGGTCGACGAGGTTCATTTTCTGAACGCAATTTCAAACCTTATCGATAATTCAATTAAATATTCTAAGGTAAAACCTGAAATAACAATTTCCACCAGGGATTCCAAGAAACGAATATTAATAACTATTGAGGATAAAGGCATTGGCATAAGCAAAAAAGAGCTTAAGAGAATCTATGACAAATTCTACCGTGTCCCTTCCGGAAATCTCCATAATGTAAAAGGCTTTGGTCTTGGACTGAGCTATGTCAGGAAAGTAATTGAGGACCATAATGGAACCATAAAGACCGACAGCCAGATAAATAAGGGTACAAAATTCACAATTTCCATTTCAAAAACCGGATTAAAATGAAAATCACAAAAGTTTTGCTCGCCGAAGATGACAACAACCTTGGCATGCTCCTGAAGAATTATCTGTCTGCCAAGAGTTATGATACCACATTGCTGGTCAATGGCATCCAGGCCCTTGAAGAATTTGCGAAAAAACAATATGAATTGTGCATTCTGGATATAATGATGCCCGAGATGGATGGACTGACACTAGCAAAGGAGATCAGAAACATCAATCCTTCCGTTCCCATAATATTTCTGACGGCAAAAAGCCAGAAGGAGGATGTCCTTGAGGGTTTCCGTACAGGAGCCGATGATTATATTACAAAACCATTTTCAATGGAGGAACTCCTTTACAGGATAAAGGCCATCCTTAAAAGGACTGCAGGATCTGCCGTCCAGAAAAAAGAATCGATGTATACAATCGGAAATTACATATTTGATCCCCTCAAGCAATTGCTTACCCTGGAAAGCGAGTCAGTCAAACTGACTACAAAGGAATCAGAGCTCCTTGAACTGCTCTGTCGTCACAGGAATGAGATTCTCGAACGCAATTATGCACTGAAATCGATCTGGATCGATGATAATTACTTCAATGCACGAAGCATGGATGTCTATATTACCCGGCTAAGGAAATATTTGAAAAAGGACCCATCAGTAAAGATCCTCAATGTTCACGGAAGAGGTTATAAACTGTTATGCTGAAATAAAGACCCCGGCTTTAAGGGCCGGGGTTGATTGCTTAGGTTAGATAATAGGATTGAAATTTCTTTTAACCTCATTTATCATTCGGCTAAAATAGTATTTTTTTATTTCAATTCAACTTTAAGATATTTTTTTTGATACTTTCTTTTTTGTCAGTCGAGTTTCAGAACTGCCAGAAAAGCCTGCTGCGGGACTTCAACATTCCCTATCTGACGCATTCTCTTCTTTCCCTTTTTCTGTTTCTCCAGAAGCTTTCTCTTCCTGGTGATATCTCCTCCATAGCATTTTGCAGTAACATCCTTCCTTACAGCCTTGACTGTTTCGCGTGCAATGATTTTTGCCCCTATTGCAGCCTGAATTGCAATATCGAATTGCTGTCGTGGAATAAGCTCCTTCAGCTTGACACACATTTTCCGGCCAAAGTCATAAGCATGTCCCCTGTATATCAATGTTGAAAGGGCATCAACCATCTCGCCGTTCAACAGAATATCAAGCCTTACAAGGTCTGCGTTCTGATATGCAGTATAATAATAATCAAATGATGCATATCCTTTTGAGATGCTTTTAAGCTTGTCGTAAAAATCAAATATAATTTCAGAAAGCGGCATTTCAAATGTCAGTTCAACCCTGTCCCTGGTCAGATAAATCTGGTTTTTCAGCACTCCCCGCCTGTCGATGCATAGTTTCATTATAGGTCCAACATACTCCGACAGAGTGATAACCTGGGCAATGATATAGGGTTCTTCAATACGGTCGATATGATTTATCGGCGGAAGCCCTGAAGGATTGTGAACATCTATTACCTCTCCCTTTGTCGTGGTAACCTTGAATGACACGTTAGGAACTGTCGTAATAACGTCCATATCAAATTCCCTGTCGAGCCTTTCCTGGATGATCTCCATGTGAAGCAATCCAAGGAATCCGCATCTGAAGCCAAAACCCAGCGCTGCCGACGATTCGGGGACAAATGAAAGAGAAGCATCGTTAAGCTGAAGTTTTTCAATAGAACTGCGGAGATCTTCATATTCATCAGCATCAACCGGATACATACCTGCAAAAACCATCGGCTTGACATCTTCAAAGCCTTCTATTGCCTTATCGCATGGATTCCTGACCTGTGTTATCGTATCACCGACTTTTACCTCGATCGAATTTTTTACCCCTGAAATAATATAGCCAACATCGCCGGCACCTAATTCATCCCTGGGTTCCTGTTTCAGCTTCAGGACACCTATTTCTTCTGCGTTATACTCATGATCGGTACTTACAAACTTTACCCTGTCGCCTTTGCGGATTGTTCCGTTTATTATTCTGAAATATGCAATTATTCCCCTGAAAGAGTTGAATATCGAATCAAATATGAGAGCCTGCAACGGAGCATCAGGATCTCCCTCCGGAGGGGGAATGCGATTAACGATAGCTTCCAGGATGGCATCGACTCCCATGCCTGTCCTTGCACTTGTTTCAATTATGTCGCTGCGATTACAGCCCACCAGATCAACAATCTGGTCCTTAACTTCTTCGGGCATGGCATTGGCCATATCCATCTTGTTAAGGACAGGTATTATCTCCAGGTTATGATCGAGCGCTTTGTAAAGATTGGCAATTGTCTGTGCCTGTATTCCCTGAGTTGCATCTATTACCAGCAGTGCTCCCTCGCATGCTGCTATTGAACGGGAAACCTCATACGAAAAATCCACATGCCCCGGGGTATCTATCAGGTTCAGGATATAATTCTTTCCGCCCAGAATATATTTCATCTGGATTGCATGGCTCTTTATGGTAATTCCTCTTTCCCGTTCAAGATCCATATCGTCAAGAACCTGGTCCTGGTATTCCCTTTCCGTAATTGTCTTGGTTTTCTCAAGCAGCCTGTCGGCCAGGGTGCTTTTACCATGGTCGATATGAGCAATTATGCAGAAATTACGGATGTTGTTCATCAGTAAGCCGGGATAAAAATCAGGTGCAAATATAAAAATTCTTTTCGGCCCCCCAATCCCCCCTTAAGGGGGGTTAAAAAACACAGAGCCAGGTCCGTGACCAGGCTCTGTAAATATCTATTCATTTTATTACCCCCTTTAGGGGGGGCAGGGGGCATTACATCATGCCCGGCATACCGCCGCCCATGCCCTGCGAAGGCATCGGAGGATTTTCTTCTTTTTCTTCAACAACTACAGCTTCAGTTGTCAGGAACATTCCTGCTATGGATGCTGCATTCTCAAGTGCCACGCGGGCAACTTTAGCAGGATCAATAACACCAGTTGCCATTAGTTTTTCGTATTTATTGGTCTGGGCATTATATCCATAATCGCCCTTTCCTGCTTTTACGTTCTGTGCCACAACTGCACCTTCCTGCCCTGCATTTACTGCTATCTGGCGGAGAGGCTCCTCAATAGCGCGCTTGACTATCTGGATACCTGTTGTCTGATCTTCGTTATCTCCCTGAAGGTTTTCAAGAGCGGCAATTGCGCGGATATAAGCAACGCCACCGCCCGGAACGATACCTTCCTCAATAGCTGCACGTGTGGCATGGAGTGAATCATCAACGCGGTCTTTTTTCTCTTTCATTTCAACCTCTGATGCAGCACCTATATAGAGAACTGCAACCCCGCCTGCAAGTTTTGCCAGACGTTCCTGAAGTTTCTCCTTATCATAATCTGAAGTTGTGGTTGTCATCTGCTGTTTGATCTGTGCAACGCGTGCTTTGATCATTTCCTTATCACCTGAGCCGTTAACGATGGTCGTATTCTCCTTGCTTACGGTTACTTTCTCTGCCATGCCTAGCATATCAAGAGTAGCATGTTCAAGCTTGAGTCCCTTCTCCTCGGAAATAACTGTACCTCCAGTCAGAATGGCAATATCTTCAAGCATCTCTTTCCTTCTGTCGCCGAAACCAGGGGCTTTCACTGCACAAACTCTAAGTGAACCACGCAGACGGTTTACTACAAGTGTTGCAAGAGCTTCACCTTCAATATCTTCAGCTACAATAAGAAGAGGTTTGCTTGTCTGAGCCGATGCTTCGAGAATAGGAAGCATATCTTTCATCGTGGAAATCTTCTTGTCATAAATGAGGATGTATGGATTTTCGAGATCAGCTTCCATTTTCTCAGTATTTGTCACAAAGTAGGCGGAGATATATCCACGGTCGAACTGCATTCCTTCAACAACCTCAACTGATGTTGATGTTCCTTTTGATTCTTCAACGGTGATGACACCTTCTTTATGAACCTTACCCATTGCCTCGGCAATAAGCTTGCCTATTTCTTCATCATCATTAGCTGAAATCCTGGCAATCTGCTCAATCTTGCCGAGATCGTCGCCAACAACTTTGGCCTGTGATTTCAGATGCTTGACAACTGCTTCAACAGCTTTGTCAATTCCTCTTTTAATGTCCATCGGATTTGCTCCGGCGGTAATGTTCTTAAGCCCCACGTTAATGATTGCCTGGGCAAGAACTGTAGCGGTAGTTGTTCCGTCACCTGCAATATCTCCTGTCTTGGAAGCGACTTCCTTAACCATCTGGGCGCCCATGTTCTGATAAGGATCCTTCAGTTCAATCTCCTTGGCAACAGTAACTCCGTCCTTTGATATCTGGGGAGCACCGAATTTCTTTTCAAGCACCACGTTACGGCCTTTGGGGCCCAAAGTTACTTTTACTGCATCAGTAAGCTTGTCGACACCTTCTTTAAGAAGTGCGCGTGCCTCAATGTTATATTTAATCTCTTTTGCCATATTTTTTACTTTTTATTGGTTTCGGAATTATGCTATAAAAAGAATATCTGACTGAGAGATCAGCAGATAATCCTCACCGTCGATTGTCAGTTCCTGTCCGGAGTATTTTCCGTAAAGAACCTCATCCCCTTTTTTGACTTCCATTTCTTCGTCTTTCTTTGCTGCACCGACAAGTACAACTTTGCCCTGACGGGGCTTTTCCTTTGCAGAATCAGGAATGATTATCCCGCTGGCAGTTTTAGCCTCAGCTTCGAAAGGTTTTACAAGAACCTTGCCTGCCAGAATTTTACCTTTTAATTGTGCCATTGTTATTTAGTTTTAAAGTTAAAAATCGATTATCGACTTGCTTTCTTACACATTCTATGCCAAAGGATTAAACATGACATTTTTAAACAAAAAAGTGTCAGCTGGTGTGACAAACTGGCACTTTAGGAGTGTTTTGCAATATAAAATTACTTAGAAGGTTGATTATCACCTGTTGAGGTAGTGGTTGAGGCAGGCGGAACAGCTTGCGGCAGGGCCGGTATATCACTGGGGCTTACTGCATTATCAAGGCTTGTCCTTGGATTTGCTTCCCTGGTCTTCTTAGGTATTGTTGCAGTAGCTACAAGGCTTAAAATCAAAATAGCTGCGGCAAGTGTCCATGTAGCTTTTTCCAGAAAATCTGCTGTTTTACGGATACCCATGGTTTGACCGGCTGATGTGAAATTTGCAGCCAGACCACCTCCTTTTGAATTCTGAACCAATACAATAAGTATCTGGAAGGCGCATGCTACAAGAACCAAGACCGACACAAAAATATATATTCCCATCTGGTTATTTTTTTAATACCTCTTTTACTTTTTCAATTTGCGATGCAAAGTAACTACTTTTTTCCGGAAATTTCAAACATAGTCTCTCATAAATATCGATTGCTTTCGAATAGTAGCCCTGATTAATATATATCCTGGCGAGAGTTTCAGTCACAAATCCGCCCCTCTCCTCAACATATGGTGTTGATATATCAATATTTGGCGTTTCAGTCTTTTCTCTTTTAGGTTCAATTCTCGGATTGGCAATAATGAATTTATCAATAAGTGCCGACTGAAGCTGTTTCTGAGATACGGATTCTTTTACTGGAGCGGTTGGTGTAGAATTTTTTTCTTCCGGCTCAAGCTCGAGCAGATCTGAAAGTTCAGGAACCGAAAATCCCGGATCCAAATAAGTAATTTTTTCTTCAATTGAGCCTGTTTCACCATCAATGATAATAATGGCGGCGTCATACTCTTCCTCATAGATCTCTTCAGAAATCAGAACATTCTGATCAACAGCAGCATCATCAGGTTCTTCTGAGATCGATTCCTTTTCTATTTCATTTATAAAATCCTCGCTGTTTCTTGCCGACTCGATAACCACCTGCTGACTGTCAGTCGTATCGACAGTTACAGGCACAGGCTGAGGAATTTCTTTTTCTGTTATTTCATTCGCTTCAGGCTTTTGCCTTAGCAGATAGTAAAGCACCTCGCGATCGGCAATATGCATTGCAGATGTCCGAAGCTGATTCTCGAACTTAACATCTGAGGTGTTCTGGAGACCTTTCAGCAATAAAAGGTATGCACTCTGAAAATAGGGGAAGATATTAATGAGCTCGCTTACCTCGCTGATCGTTGCACGATCTGCAGGTCCTGAACTTTCAATCATTCTCAGAAAATCATTCCTGTTCATCACAATTACCAGTTCACGAAAGCCCTGTTGAAAATATCTTCAATAAGAAGTTCAATGATCTTTTCGGAAAGCTCTGTCTCCACTGCGCTAAGGTCAAGCTCGCTGCTGTAATCTTCATAGCGCGAAAAAGTTTGCTCGTAGTTATACTCAGGTTGGAGTGCATTGGTAAATTTAACCCTCACAGAAATTGTAAACCTGTTGGTTGCCGCCTGGGCATCAGCACCTACTGTCAGAGGGCGCGTGTTGTAATCAGTTATTTCCCCTTCAAAATTGACATCTCCGATACTGTTGGTTACTCCCAGATTTGTCTGCGCCTTGCATTTATCAATCAGCGCATCGGTCAGATTCTGGCTTAGTCCAGGTTGAACAAGGCTTGCCCTGTTCTGGAAATACTGTATACTGACGGTCTTGACATCTGGTGATATGCTTGCACCTGAAAATGAATACTTTATCTTGCACCCATAAAAAAGAAGTATTCCTGCAACAAAAATCAGGTTCGTCCCGGAAAAAATCTTATTTACCCTATATTTCGATGCCATATTCCTTGATTTTCCTGTATAACGTACGTTCGGATATCCCAAGTTCATGGGCAGCCAATTTTCTTTTTCCGTTGTATTTTTCGAGAGCCTTCCTTATCATTTCAACTTCCTTGTCGGCAAGAGATAAAGATTCCTCGACAATTTCCTCAGTGTCGACTATATCTTCCCTTCCCTTCCTTACATGAAAATCAGACTGTGTACCTTCAGCCGGTTTCGGCTCGGCCATAGCTGCCTGTGCATCCCTGGAAAGGTTCTTTATCGCCCTGCTGTCTGTTTCACTGAAAGTACCTGAATCCTCATTCTGTATCAGATCATAAACCAGTTTTTTCAGATCATTCATATCGCTCTTCATATCGAAAAGGATCTTGTAAAGGATCTCCCGTTCCGATGAGAATGATTTGTCGTCATCTCTTTTTATGACAGCCGGAAGCTTTATGCCCTCATAATCGGGCAGATAAGCTCTCATGGTTGATGTTCTTATTTCGCGTTCTCTTTCGATGATCGATATCTGTTCGGTAATGTTCTTCAATTGTCTTACGTTACCCGGCCAGGAATAATTAAGCAGCATGTTTCTTGCTTCGTTGTCGAGCTTTATGGTGGGCATCCTGTATTTTTCAGCAAAATCAACAGCAAATTTCCTGAAGAGAAGGTAGATGTCATCGCCTCTTTCCCTTAGTGCAGGTATTTTTATCGGCACCGTATTGAGCCTGTAGTAAAGATCCTCTCTGAATTTGCCGTGATCTATAGCTGTTGCAACATCAACGTTACTTGCCGCTATGACCCTGACATTTGTTTTCTGAACCTTTGAAGAACCCACCCTTATAAACTCTCCTGTTTCCAGGACCCTCAGCAACCTTACCTGAGTTGACAGCGGCAATTCTGCAACCTCATCCAGGAATATTGTTCCTCCGTCGGCAACTTCGAAATACCCTTTCCTGCTGTCGGTAGCCCCGGTGAATGATCCTTTTTCGTGTCCGAAAAGTTCAGAATCAATAGTCCCTTCAGGTATTGCACCGCAGTTGACTGCAATATAGGGACCATGTTTCCGTGCACTGTGGCTATGTATAACCTGCGGAAATATCTCCTTGCCAGTTCCGCTTTCACCGGTTATGAGTACGGATAGATCTGTCGGAGCAACCTGAACAGCTATATCGATAGCTCTGTTAAGCCCTTCGTAATTGCCAATAATCCCAAATCTTTGCTTGATATTTTGCAGATCCTTCATTTACAGTAAAAAGAATGTGCGAATTTAAGATATTTTTAAAACATTGGGAAATTCAATTTTCGTAAATTCGCAAGATGATAAAACACTCCGGCCGTCAGTTCGCTGCCATTATCCCGGCACGCTACGCTTCTTCAAGATTTCCTGGGAAACCACTGGTCATGCTGGGCAGCAAATCCATGATCCAGAGAGTATATGAACAAGCTTCCAGATCAGTTGACCTGGTTTATGTTGCTACCGACGATCAAAGAATAATGGATACGGTTGGGAAGTTCGGAGGTAAAGCTGTATTAACATCGACAGAACATCTCAGCGGAACAGACCGCTGTGCCGAGGCAGTTGAAAGAATAATGAGTGACACTGGTCAAAAGATTGATATTGTTCTGAATATACAGGGCGATGAACCTTTCATCCAGCCTGAACAGATCGATCTTCTCAAATCATGCTTCAATGATGAAACCGTTCAGATTGCAACCCTGATAAGGAAGACAGATCCCGGTGAAGATATATTCAACCCCAATCACGTTAAAGTGATACTCGATATCCGGGGTAATGCAATTTATTTCAGCAGGGCTGCGATTCCATTTTACAGAGGTCTTGAAGCGACAAAGTGGTCTGAAGAGCATGCGTATTTCAAGCATCTCGGGCTTTATGCCTATAAAACCGGCACACTGAAAACAATTACAAAGCTGGTAAGAGGCCCGCTGGAAATTGCCGAATCGCTTGAACAGAACAGATGGCTGGAAAACGGCCTTAAGATAAGGACTGCGATAACCGGAAAGGAAAGCATAAGCATCGATACACCTGAAGATCTGGAACGTGCCCTGCGACATCTTAATGATTTTGTTTAAAATTTTGATAACTTTAGCACAATTTTTGATATAATAAAACAAAACGGTATGAAATGAAGAAGAGTTTACTCTCTTTTCTGTTTATCATTTTTGCTTCAGGCCTTCAGGCACAGAAGGATACCGTTAATGTTTCGCCATATCCGGTTCAAAAAAACGCTTTGGCAGATGCAGGAGTTGCAAGCATTTCAATCTATCCGGTTCCCATCAGAGAGAATTATTTTACGATCAGGAGCGAGAAAACGATTTCAAATGTCAGGATAACCAATATCATCGGACAGGACATCTTTAAAGAAAAATATAACAACCCTGAGCCTATCACAAAGATCATACTTGATAATCCCAAGAGAGGGATGTATCTTGTAACTATAATTTTGGATGACGGCACCAGGGTGGTGAAAAAGATTATGATTGAGCAAGCTGAATAGGTGTAAGCTTTACTCAGCATATTAGCGGATTTTCGGGGGAATTTTCCGCAAAACATATAAAAACAATTTAACCATTGTCAAATGTTAAACATTCCATTTGCCAGTTTGTTTAACATTTGTATGAGATATAAGATATTACATAACAATTTCAGAAACTATTGCCATGGAAGAAGGAATTAATGTATTCTCTATAAGAGATCTGGAAAACTTTTCAGGAATCAAGGCCCACACCATAAGGATCTGGGAAAAAAGATACGGAATTCTTAATCCTGAAAGAACCGAATCAAACATCAGGACCTATAACGAATCAGAACTCAAGAAAATCCTTAATGTCGCATATCTGAACAGGAATGGTCTGAAAATATCCAGGATCGCCAGGCTGGATGAAGATGAGCTTACACAGAGGGTTATGGCTGCAAGCAGCAGCAATGACAATCCTGATAATGATTTTCAACCCGGAAAGATATTAATGTCTGCCATTCGTTTCAATGAAGATCTCTTCAAGGAATCACTTTCTCCATTTATTAAATACTGGGGCATTGAGGAGGCCTATTGCAGATATCTTCATCCTCTTCTCGAAAAAGCCAGGATCCTGTGGCAAACCGGAAGTCTTTCAAGAGCCCAGGAACAGTTTATCAGAAATGCTATAAAGCAGATAATCACTGTCGAAGACAGCCAGCTTAAGCCCTGGTCAGGGAAACCAAAACTAACGGTTGCAATGATAAATACTTCTGAGAACCTCTCCGACAATAATTTCCTGTTCTATAAATACGTGCTTAAAAAACGCGGATTTGATGTTTTATTTACAGGTGGCATTCTTCCTGCCTCTGAAGTCATTGAAATGTTCAAGATCAAACCTTTTGAGTACCTGGTTGTAAATTCAAGCGGATTTGATTTTGCAAAGAAAAAGATCGGATATTTCAGCAATATTGCCAGGTCATTGATGATCAAGAAAATAATCCTCACTGACTTCCCGGATGAGAAAGAAAGAAAACAGCAGGATCGGCTTGTTATTACAAGAGATCCTTCCGGTTTTATAAGTTTTGCTGATAGCCTGAGGTAATTTTACCTGACTCTGACTGTCACTGAGTTTGCAATCTTCAACGCTGTTGTCAGAGTACTCAGGTCAGTAAATAATATTAATATCCTGTTCAGGTTCGTCATTTTCAAAATTCAATCATAATTCCTATTGTAGGAAGCACTGTTCCGGAAGCACCATCGATGAATTTTGGTACATATTTCAACGGATCACCCGGATTAGTCATGGGAATCCCGTTTGCATCTGATTCTCGTAAAAGTATTGCCGTCTGGTCGTTTTGATGATTATAAACATTCTGCACATCCACATAGAGCATCAGAGACCACCCTTTAAAGTAGTATTGCTTATCGATCCTTAGATCGAGCTGATGAAATGATTTGAGACGCTGACTGTTGAAATTCGCGTAATCGAGATACCCTTGTCCCTGAAGATCCCATGCAGCTTTAAGCATCGATTTACCGACATCATAGGGAGTATAGGGAGCACCTCCGACAAATCTCCATTTGAAGCCGAAATCCCAGTTGCGGTTGAACTTTTTGGTGGCAGTAACATTGAACAGATGACGGTTATCCCATGAGGAGGGTATCCACTTTGAATTGAGATCCTTAAATTCGCTTCTGACATAAGTATATGAGAAGACGAGGTTTATCTTCCTGAATTCCTTGAACCTCCCCAGAAGCTCAATTCCATATGCCCGGCCATCGGACAGAGACAGGAGCTCTTCATCGCCGAAGATACCGTAACCAGCACTCTTGCTTCCAAGAGGGACTGAATCATTTACCGAGTAGGGATATTTTGAGTAGAACTTCATAAATCCTTCAAGTGTGAATTGTATGTTTTCGTTAGGTACAAGCTCAACTCCGGCAACAATATGATCAGAGGTTATATACTTCAGATTGTTGTTCCTGTTAACAAACTTTTCTGTGGCCGTTGAGTATCCCAGCGCTGTGAAAGGTGGAAGCTGGTAATAACGTCCTACATTGAAGTTCAGATTAAACTTGTCAGTAAGTATATATGATGCTGAAAATCTGGGTGACAATTGTTTCAGTGGATTCATCATCGATGATGAATAAGTGTTGAAGTCTGTTCTCAGTCCAAGTGAAAGCTTCAGCCTCTCATCAAGGTATGCATTGCTGAGCTGACCAAACAGTCCGAACTTGCCAAGCTTCAGGTTTGTTTCGTAATTCAGTTCGTCCCTTCCCGATGCCGTATAAAAAAGCCTGTATGTTGAATTCCTGTAATGAGCATATTCTGCACTTGCACCAAAATTCACCCTCAGGCCCTTTTCTCCGATAATTATTCTTTCAAACCTCGATTTTATTTCCCCTTCACCCGAAAGGTAATCAAGGAGTTTATTCGTATCGGCTTCTATATTTCCTGCATATTTGTACTGAGAGTTATTCAGGTAGTTCCTGCTAAGTACCCATGTATCATAACCATTGCTCCTGAAATGCTTGTAGACCAATCCTGTAACATAACTGTATTGCTCCTGTACAGGGATATTGTCGAGCAAATACCTCTGGTATTCAGTTTCGTTGGCTTTCATGTTCAGCTCAAAGTCATCCTTGGCGCCCAGTCCCAGCACAGTGAGTTCATTTTTTTCATTTATTCTCACTCTGTATTTAAACTGAAAATCGGTATAATTCGGAAAGAAAGGAAGCTTCAGGGCAGTAAATATAAGTTCCAGGTAAGATCTTCTGACCGATAGAATCAAACTACTGTTCTTTCCTGTCGGACCATCTATTGTAAGACCCAGGTCCGATGCTCCCAAAGTTGCACGGTATTTCATTTTGTCGCGGTTGCCATCGATGAAAGTAAAATTGAGAACCGAGCTGAGTGTATTTCCTTTTGAAGCAGGGAAAGCCCCTGAGATGAAGTCGACAGATTGTACAAAATCGACATTCAGTATGCCTACCGGACCACCCGAAGCACCCTGAGTCGAGAAATGGTTCAGATATGGTATTTCAACATTGTCGACATAGAACCTGTTCTCGTTGGGGCCACCGCCCCTTACAATAACGTCATTTCTGTATGCCGGTGTTGATGCTACTCCGGGGAATGACTGGATGACCTTTGATATGTCCCTGTTGCCGCCCGGGTTCTTCTCTATCTCATCAATACCTATGATCCTGACCGATACCGGTGTTTCAGCTTTCTTTACAAACGGTGAAGCTGTTATAACGACTTCTCCAATGTCAATAGCCAGTTCTTCAAGAGATATTTCAATATTTACCTTGTTACTGTTAGTTACAAGGAGGGCTGACGAAATGAATGGCTTGTATCCTACAGATGACACTCTGAGTTCGGTATAACCGGGCTTAAGGCCGGTGAATAAAAAGTTTCCGTCGAAATCGGAAACAGCGCCGATAGTCGTTCCCCATATCTGAATGGTCGCAAAGGGAACACCCTCATTTGTTTTTGAATTATAGACTCTTCCTTTAATTACTCCTGAATTTGCCTGTGTAAATGCCTCAGGGAAGAGAGAAATAAGTAATAAAAGGAAAATATAGATACGTCTCATAAATGCAAAACTTAACCTTGAAACAATACCGGTGGCTTATTGTTCAAAGAAATTCGAATATTTCCGGAGAAATTTCTAAGATTTCAGAAGATTGATAAAATATGCTTTCTCTTTTTCAAGGTTTATGGCCTTCTCCCTGCTCTCTAAAGCTTCTATTTTTGCCAGCATACTTTTAGCAAATTTGCTTATCTCAACCCTGGAGGCTGACTGAATTTTATGAAGCATTGCTTTTGTAATTGCAGAAATTTCCATCCACAATTTTTTATTTTTTGCATCAAAGTAGCATCCTGAAAAGGCATCCCAGATGTAGTCAATTGCTGCCGGTGAAGGATGAAGCATATCGTCATCATAGAACCTGTAGTCGCGAAGATCATCCATAAGAAGTTCAAAAGCAGGGAAATACCCCGGCTTTGAAGGATGACCCAGAAGCTCTTCAATGGCAAGGAATAAAACAGATTTGCTAATCAGGTTTCCATGAGCGCCATCCTTCCAGTGGCGGACAGGACTTACAGTAAATACAACTTTAAGGTCGGGGAACAGTGAGCTGAGTCTTTCAAGCTGGTTCTTCCACAGGGAAACCACTGCCCTGACAGAGAGCAGTTCGTTTGTAAATTCGGATTCCGGTATTTTATGGCAGTTGGAAACGATCTTGCCGGAATGTTTCCACCTGTAAACTCTTGCTGTTCCAAAGGTGATAAAAAGGAACCTGGCATTTTCAATAAATTTTCCTGCCTCTTCGCTCCTCTTGTTTATTCTATCGAGCACTTCATCAGGATCTTCAGAAGAAAAATCGGTGTAATGATTGAAGCTGAGCCATGTTCCCTTAAAATTGTAAAGATCCGATACCTTATAGGTTCGTCCGGAAGTAATGGTATCCAGCGTGTTGCAGACAGAAACAGGATTATATACGGTCCCTGAAGGATTGATCAATACGGGCATGCGCCCCGTTTCGAACTTTTTACCGATTGATGTTGCAAAACATGATCCTATGAATATAGCCGGATCATTGTAGGTGATCTTTACTTCTGAAGGAGTGATGCTTAATGTAGTCCTGAGTTCCATTGTACATTTAAATCAAACAATCTTCTTATTGATCCAGCTTATCAGAAAATCAAAAACCTCTTTCTTAAATGGTTCATTATGAAGCTCATGGTATCCTCCTTCCCAAATCTTTAATTCTGCCATTTTTGTTTTCACGGCAAATTCAATGCTTCCGTTAGGTGAACATATTTTGTCTTCACCACCGTGTACAAGCAGGAGGGGTACATTCAGCTCCGAAGCATGCGATAATGAATAATTGTTGAAACTCATCATCGTATGAAAGAGGCTTACTGACATTTTATCATGAACAAGAGGATCATTTATATATTTTTCTATAATCTCCCTGTCGTGCGACAGATAGTTAACAGGAAGTCCGGTTTGCTGAACTAGTCCGGGTAAAATGCTTTTCATTATAGCCGCCAGCACCAATTTTGATTTGCCCGGTTCAAATGCCAGACGAAGTGTAGGATCCGTAACTATTGCCCCTTTTATCTTTGGATTTCTTGTTAGCAGGTAATTAAGTACTATCGATCCGCCAAGACTATGCCCGTATAAAAACAAAGGTAATCCGGAAAAGGTTTTATTCGATTCATCAATCATGATATCAATCATTTCCATAAGGAGATCTCCATCCCTTACATGACCTCTCTTCCCTTCAGACCGGCCATGACCGGGAAGATCCACACCAGTTAATCCGATATCGCTTCCGTTGAATAATTCAGCCCAATGATCGTAACGTAGAATGTGTTCTCCATGCCCGTGTACCATAATAACTAAAGCGCGTAAATTATCTCCGGGGCTTTTGATAATTCCTTTAAGAATCTGTCCATTACTGAGAGCAATATTGTATTCCATGGTTTTTTCTTTAAATGTACAAAAGTTGAAGGAACTAATTTATAAATAATTTATACTGTCGCTTACTAATTAAGCCTATCTGATTAACTGTCTGCACTTTAGCAATTATCCTTCTTTAGAATAATCTTAGAATACAAGGATATTAGGATATTAAGATTTGCTTATCTTTATATATACTCATATTTTTGCATGAACAAATTAAATAACAAGAGCTATGACAACATTTGAATTCAACAACAGTTTGATCGGAATGAAGCCCAACCTCCAAAGGTTTGCCATGAGCCTTACTTCTGATCGCGACGATGCACTGGATCTTGTTCAGGACACATATTTAAAAGCAATCACATATAAAGACAAGTTTGCCGACTTTACCAATCTTAAAGCCTGGGTATTTACAATAATGAAGAACACATTTATTAACAATTACAGGCGCGGAGTAAAAGAGAATACCATTATCGACGGCACTAAAGATCTTTATTATATCAATCAGCCTCAGGACAAAGGATTCATTTCTCCAGAATCGAGTTATGCTGAAAATGAAATTGAAAAAGCAATAGATTCACTTGAAGATGAATTCAGGGTCCCGTTCAGGATGCACATCGAAGGCTACAAATACAAGGAAATAGCCGAAGAACTTGGTTTAAAGATAGGTACAGTAAAAAGCAGAATATTTTTCACGCGTCAGAAACTCATGCTGATGCTTAAGGATTACGTCAGGTAATACTTGTTTTATTCAGGTTTAGTTTAGGGTAATCAGGGGCGTTTTGATAACGCCCCTTTTTATATATTAATTGCCCCTAAATTCCGCAAGGCGGAACTTCCTGATTATCTGATACTTAAAGAATCCCGCTTAGGCGGGACAGGGGGCAAGATTCAGACTTTTCAGACAGCCTCTTCTTATTTATTTTCTGATTGATCTGTAAACTATTCCTGCCAATACAAAAATCAGAAACACTCCTGTCACAACCCATGCCCATTTGTTGGGTGTTTTTGATTCAGCCCATATCACATATGGTTCTGTAATGAAAAAATCTGATTTGACTGGCCATTGCATGACACCTGTTGAATCAGCAAAGCCGTTTGCTCCAATAAGTTCTCCCGGCATTATTATTCTGAGAGTGTAGTCATCGAAACTAAAAAAGAGCTTTTCTGTTATAACATTTGCTGCAGAATCTGCTTCAGTTTGAAATTTCTGTCCATTTTCCTTGCCAAGAAACTCCCTGAGAATTATTCCATTGTTCCAAAGAGAATCAAAATTATCACCGGTGGTCTCAATAAGCTTTATTAATTCATCTTCACGTGCCTTAAGTGTCTCCTTCGACAAATCAGGTCCGGTTTTCCCATCAGTAAGCTTTACGAATTCAGCCGACCATTCCGAAACCATGCATTTCAGGAACCAGTAGTCTGTTTTCTTGCTTATTGTATCATCCAGGGCTCTGTATTTCAAACTGTCGGGACCATCCTTTTTTTCATCAGTTATAATATCAGGAGAATAGAACCATTTTAATTCATCATCATTCAGGAAATCAGAAGCAGGATAACCATAATCAAGTCTTTTTTCGACAATTTCCGCAAACCTGTATTCGGTATTGAACCATTTGAAGGTTCTTTTAAACTCTGTTCTGCGGTGTGCCTCCCTGTTTCCTCCGCTATCGGCAAGATATGCCTGGTTTAATTCTTCAACATTTCTGAACAGCTTCTCTGCTCTTTTCACCCAGATCGTATCCTCTCCCCCGTCAGTCTCAATAGAATCCCTTACTGTCCAGGTGCTGTCAAAAGGCACCTGAATCTGAGAGATCTCGAACTTGTTCTGCATGTTCTTCATTTCAATTTTCCGTGTGATTGATCCGTCAGGATGAACAATGTCTGTCACGACAGTTTCAGGTTCATCGCAGGAAACAATCATTACCAGGATAAACGATATTGCAAGTTTCAGTGATTTAGTCTTCATAGCATTACAGATTAAATTTCTTTTTATTCGCTTCCGTTAGTTTCTCTTCCAGTATTTTCTTCAGTTCCGGATCATCTTCAATGATCCGTAAAAGGTCTTTGTATCTGTGCTCCATTTCATTATAAGAATCCAACAATTCCTTTACCTGTTTTCCGGTAAATGAAACACGACCGGTTTTCAGCCTGAGTCTTGTCAGCTTGTCCAGAATTATATTGTCATCCGGAACAGCCGGATTCATTCTGACAAACTGATTGCCTGCCGGTATTGTTTGAATTTCAAGCTTTTCTATCCTCCTTAAGATCAGTGACTGCTGGTATATGAATAAACCCACAAGAAATACGGCAACAGTGACCAATGCACTTCTCATCCAGCCGATATATACCCAGCCAAACAGATAATCGAAGAGATTGAATTCTGACTTTGCCTTTACCGGAGACTGCTGAATCCTGTTCATAATTCTCTCCTCAATATCAGTTGGTTCAGAAAGAAGTGGCTTTGACGCTTTCAGCTGATCAAGGAGTTTCTCATATTTTTCATCCTTTTTCATTTCACAGATATTTTTCAAGCATTGCACCAATGTTTTTTCTGGCATAATGGAGGTTTGCCTTGATGTTTCTCCTGCTCATCCCTGTAATTGACGATATCTCTTCTGGTGTCATCTCCTCGAGGTCGCTAAGCACAAATACAGACTTTTGTCTGGGGCTCAGTTTTTCTGTCAGAAGATTTATAATCATTGCTGTTTCCCTGTTATCAAGGGCTGAGGAATTTTTTTCAGAAAAATGATTTGCAATCATTGCCCAGGTTTTGTCATCGGCTCTCTCTTCAATATGTCTCTTTTTCATTCTCATTTGATCGTAACACTTGTTCACTACAATCCTGTACAACCATGTTTTATAACTTTCAGCAGATTTGATCCTTTTCAATTTCTCCCATACAGTTATCATGGTTTCCTGAACAACATCTTTAGCAAGATCCTCATCGCCAAGCATCCTGAAAGCCACAGAGAATGCAAAAGGCGAAGATATCCCTATGAGCTTTCTGAAATTCTGCAGATTGCCATTTCTGCACTCCTCTATTAATCCCGGATCGACCACAATTGTGATGTTTTCTGTTATAAAGACGTATTAATTTAAGAAAGGTAAAAAGAAATAATAATAAAATCCATTAACCGCAAAGAGCGCAAAGTTCCGATAGCTATCGGAATTACGCAAAGGACACAAAGTAATTCCGAATTGGTTAACTTCTTTGCGTCCTTAGTTCTTGATCCTTAGCGGCCTTTGCGGTTAAATCTTCTATTAATCCATAGATCGGATTGCGGCGGAGATATTGCGCTTAAGATCGGCGAACTTGATTCTCTCCATTGAAGTGTTACCGAACAGTAGTTTGAACTGATCCTCAGTAAGCGACTGCCAATCCTCACGGGTCAACCTGGCAATTCTTTCGTCAATAGCGAATTCCGGATGGGAATTCAGAGGAGCATTCTGATTCCAGGGACACACTTCCTGACATCTGTCGCAGGCATATATTCTTCCCCCGAGCTTCGGTATGATCTCTTCAGGTATAGGCCCCCTGTTTCCTATAGTAAGATTGGAAATACATTTTCTTGCATCAATTGTTCTGTTGCTATTGATGGCACCTGTCGGGCATGCCTCAATGCATAACCTGCATTCTCCGCAGTAATCTTTTATATAAGGTTTATCGTACTCAAGGTCTATGTTCAGCATCAGTACCCCGATAAAGAAAAATGATCCTATTTCCTTACTGATCACAATTGAATGTTTTCCCTGCCATCCCAGGCCTGCCTCCTGGGCCCATCCCTTCTCAAAAAGAGGATCCGAATCAACAAATGCTTTCCCTTCACATCCCGGAACTTTCTCTTTTACAAAGTCAAGAAGCTTCTCTAGCTTTTTTTCAATAACATCATGATAATTTGTTCCATAAGTATATCTGGACAGGAGAGGTGCAGTCGGATCTTTTTGTTTCAATTCTGAGTAATAACTGAATCCGACAACAACAAGCGACCGGGTACCTGGGAACAGTAACTGAGGATCTTCACGTTTTTCTGTATTCCTCTCAAGGTAGCCCATCCTGTCGTGCATTCCTTCTTCAACCCATTTTTTCAATACTTCCGTTCTTTCTGACAGCTTGCGGGATTCAGCGATTCCACATATATCAAAATCAAGTTCTCTGGCTTTTCTCCTGATTTGTTCCGATAATTTTCCAGTTTCTGCTGCCGTCATAAAAGTTATTTAAAGGAATCCGAGTTCAAGCTTTGCCTCATCGCTGAGCATACTCTTGTCCCACCGGGGTGAGAATGTCAGTTTGAGGTCGATATCCTTTACTCCTTTTGTTCCGCCAACCTTGTACTTCACCTCTTCAATAAGCTGTTCTGCCATCGGACAATTCGGTGCGGTAAGAGTCATGGTAATATGGGCGATATGATCGTCATCAACGCTGATACTGTAAATCAAACCAAGATCATATATATTGACAGGTATCTCCGGATCAAAAATGCTCTTCAGCACTCCCATGATCCTGGTTTCTATTTCTAACTGTTCATTAGCATCCATCTCTTCTTCTTTTGTCTTTGGTCTTTTATCTTTTGTCTTTTATCTTCCTTCGCCTGATGCCTGATGCCTGTCGCCCGTCGCCTTATATGCCATCGCATAAAGTTTCATCTGTCGCACCATCGACAACAGACCATTAGATCTGGTTGGTGAAAGATTCTGCCTCAGTCCTATCTTATCGATAAAATAAAGTTCTGCAGAGATGATCTCATCCGGAGTTCTGCCGGAGAGAACTCTTATAAGCAATCCTACAATCCCTTTTGTAATAATTGCATCACTATCGGCTGAGAAAAAGACATGATCATCCCTTAATTCGGGATGCAGCCAAACCTTGGATTGACATCCTTCGATCAGGAAATCCCTGGTTTTGAATTTTGAATCAATAGCAGGAAGGTCTTTCCCCATATCGATGAGAAGATTATATTTATCCATCCAGTCATCAAATACCGAAAACTCATCAACTATAGTGTCCTGAACCTGGGTAACTGTCATACCTTTTAATCTAAGAAAACATGGAGATCACCTTTTCAATTCCCGTGCCAAGGATGTTGATCTCTTCTTTTGTATTGTAAAAGCACATCGAAGCGCGCACGGTACCATCAATGCCGAACCTGTCCATCACCGGCTGGGCGCAATGCGTGCCTGTTCTGACAGCAATGCCAAGTTTATCAAGCACCATGCCTGTATCGTACTGGTGAATGTTGTTCAGGAGAAATGAAATTGTGGAAATCTTTGCTGGAGAATTTCCATATATTTTCAATCCTTTAATTCCTGCTAATCGTGTTGCAGCATACTCCAGGAGTTCCTGTTCTCTTGCAGCAATATTTTCCCGGCCGATTGACAGAACATAATCAAGTGCAGTTCCGAGACCGATTGCTCCCGGGAAGTTCATAGTTCCGGCTTCGAATTTGAAAGGCAGTTCATTGTAAGTTGTCTTTTCAAAGGTCACATTCTCAACCATATCACCACCACCCTGATAGGGCGGCATATCGGTCAGCCATTTTTCTTTGCCATAGAGGACACCTATGCCTGTCGGTCCGTAAATCTTATGTCCTGAGAAAGCATAGAAATCGCAATCCAGCTTTTCAACATCAGTCACTCCATGCTGAATCCCCTGGGCACCATCAATGAGCACCGGGATATTCATGGCGTGAGCTGCTTCAATGATCTCATTAACTGGTAATATAGTCCCCAGTGCATTTGAGACCTGTGTCACTGCTACAAGCCTGGTTTTTGCAGACAGGATTTTATGATACTCTTCCGGAATAATCTCACCATTATCATTAACCGGAATGATTTTAAGTTTTGCGCCTTTCCGGTCGCACATCATCTGCCAGGGAACAATGTTTGCATGATGTTCGAGATTGCTGATTATTATCTCATCGCCTTTCTTAATGAAACGCTCTCCGAAAGAAAATGCAACAGCATTTATTGAAGCTGTTGTGCCCGAAGTGAAGACTATCTCCTCTCTTTTGTCTGCATTTATGAAAGACCTTACCTTCTCCCTGGCTTTTTCGTATTCTTCAGAAGCCCTGTCGCTTATTGCATGAACGCCACGATGAATATTTGCATTATACGTTGTGTATACTTCATTCATGGTATCTATTACACATTGTGGCTTTTGTGTAGTAGCTCCGTTGTCGAAATATACAAGCGGTTTGCCATATACCTTTGTATTAAGGATCGGGAAGTCGGCTCTTATTTCTGCGATATTTTTCACTTCAGAAAAATTAACCACATTTGACCATACAACTTGCGCAGCGTGAAAGTTCACCTTTAAGTCTCTGCATAACGAGATTATCCATTCTCTCCTGGAGTGCTTCAACCTTGATGTTCTGTATAACCTCATGCGCAAATCCGAACATAAGCATTAATCTCGCCTGTCTCCTGTCAATGCCTCTTGACCTGAGATAAAAAAGGGCATTATCATCAAGCTGTCCGACAGTTGCGCCATGACTGCATTTTACATCATCGGCATAGATCTCGAGTTGCGGCTTGGTGTCCATTTTGGCATCATCGGTCAGAAGGATGTTATTGTTCTTCTGGTATGCCATTGTTCCCTGTGCATCCTTATGAACATAAATCCTTCCGTTAAATGCACCTGTTGCCATATCATCAAGCACCCCCTTGAAGAGCTGGTTGCTTGTGCAGTTTGGAAAAGCATGATCGACATTTACATAATTATCTATATGCTGAAACTTGTCGGCCAGGTAAAGTCCGTATGAATGGCACTGAGCTCCTTCCCCTCCGAGGTAATGATGTGTACTGTTCCGTACAAGTCCGCCATGCAGGGTAATATTATTCGAAGAAGCATTGCTGTTTCGTTCCTGGTGAATGAAAGTATGCGTGATCTTGGCTGCATTGTTGTGTTCGTTCTGAACACGGATAATGTCGAAATGAGCGTTCTCGCCAACAAATATCTCAGTCACCACATTGGTAAGAAATTTCTGCGGCGAAAGCGTATGATCGCAGATTATAAGCGTGATATCAGAATTTTTTTCTGCAATGATGAGGTTGCGGTGCTGATTGAAGATATCCTCATCCGACTGCACAAGGTTTACGATCTGAATTGGTTTTTTAAGGACGACTCCTTCGGGTACCCATATAAAAACACCATCTGAAGCCATTGCTGTGTTAAGATGTACAAGCCCGTCGGAATTTCCGTTTACATACCTGCCATAATGTTTTTCTATTTTATCGCTGAATTTCTTCGATGCTTCAGTCATGCTCCCAATCCAGATCCCTCCCGGGAGTTCCCGGAGCTTGTCATTGATTGTAGGATAAAATCCATTCAGCAGAACCACACCGTGAGCATCAAGATCAGTCACATCGCATCTGAATTCTTCAGCCTTCACAAAATCGGGTCCTGTGGGCATGAAGTAACTCTTGAAATCGTGATTAAAGAACGTATCGAGATTAGTGTACCTGTAAGATTCATTCCTGCGTGTAGGGATCCCAAGCTCTCTGAATTTTTCAATTGCAGCTTCACGAAAAGAATTTATGTATGGAGAAGAATTCTCCGATATTCTTTTTATGTTTTCCTTATAGAAATTAAGGTAACGCTCCGATCTTTCTGCCTGGTTGTTCATGACATATCCACTTCTCTTCTGATCCATTCGTATCCTTTTTCTTCAAGCTCAAGAGCCAGCTCTTTACCGGCAGTTTTTACAATTCGTCCGTCGTAAAGCACATGGACTACATCGGGGACGATATAATCAAGGAGTCTCTGGTAATGAGTAATGACAATTGTAGAGTTGTCAGGCCTCTTAAGCTTATTGACACCGTTGGCAACAATTTTGAGTGCATCTATGTCGAGGCCCGAGTCCGTTTCATCAAGTATTGCAAGCTTCGGTTCCAGCATTGCCATCTGGAAGATCTCATTCTTCTTTTTTTCGCCTCCGCTGAATCCTTCATTCACTGATCTGTTTGCAAGCTTGGAGTCGATCTCAACAAGTTCCTTTTTCTCCCGCATGAGCTTGAGGAAATCGGAAGCCGAAAGTGGTTCCAGTCCCTTGTGTTTACGATGTTCATTTACGGCTGTCTTCATGAAGTTAACCATGCTGACTCCCGGAATTTCTATCGGGTACTGGAATCCAAGAAATATACCTTCCCTCGAACGGTCTTCTGGAGACATCTCCAGGAGGTCTTTACCCAAATAGGTCACAGTTCCTTCGGTGACTTCGGCAAACTCCCTTCCGGCAAGAACTGCGGCAAGTGTACTTTTGCCAGAACCGTTGGGTCCCATAATGGCATGCACCTCCCCGGCTTTTACCTCGAGGCTGATCCCTTTCAGAATATTCTTCCCGTCAATTGCAGTTTTTAAATTGTTGATTACTAACATATTTATTCTATTTTATCGTGCAATCGTGCAATCATGCAATCTTTTATCTTCTACCCAACGCTTCCTTCCAGGCTTATCTGGAGCAGTTTCTGCGCTTCAACGGCAAATTCCATAGGGAGCTTGTTTATCACCTCGCGTGCATATCCGTTTACTATCAGGGCTATTGCATCTTCGGTTGAGATGCCTCTCTGATTACAATAGAATATCTGGTCTTCTCCAATCTTCGAGGTGGTTGCCTCATGCTCGACGATTGCAGTCTGGTTATCAACTTCAATATAGGGGAATGTATGTGCCCCGCATTTTGATCCAAGCAAAAGTGAATCGCACTGTGAAAAATTCCTTGCACCTGAAGCATTCTTCAGAACTTTTACAAGACCGCGGTAGCTATTCTGTCCTTGTCCTGCAGAAATACCTTTTGAGACTATTGTGCTTTTGGTGTTTTTTCCTATATGGATCATTTTGGTCCCGGTGTCTGCCTGCTGATGGTGGTTTGTAACTGCAACCGAATAAAACTCGCCCGTCGAATTGTCACCCTTCAAAATACATGAAGGATATTTCCAGGTAATTGCCGAGCCTGTTTCGATCTGTGTCCAGGAGATCTTTGAATTTTCACCCCTGCATAATCCTCTCTTTGTTACAAAATTGAAGATACCGCCTTTCCCATCCTTATCTCCGGGGTACCAGTTCTGAACAGTGGAATATTTTACCTCAGCATTGTTTTCTGCAATTATTTCCACGATGGCAGCATGAAGCTGGTTCTCATCTCTCATAGGCGCCGT
>JALONV010000069.1 GCA_025454755.1 Bacteroidales bacterium
TTTATTGATGAAACACTACAGATCCTTCAGCATCCATATATTGCAGCCGAAATGTCCGGAGTCTCCAAGTGGTCCGGGAATATTTCTGAATCCGGCCTTCTCATACAGGCTTATCGCCCGTCCAAGTTCAGGGAGCGATTCGAGATATAGCTGATTATATCCTAATCCCTTTGCTGATTCGAAGGTTTTCTCCATCAGACCCCTGCCAATACCCTTTCCCCTGTATGAGCTGAGCAGATAAAGCTTCTGGAGTTCAGCACATCCTGCAGGAAGTCCGGGTGTTGGATAGACACCACAGCCTCCAATGATTTTCCCCTTATCCTCTGCGATCCAGTATTCCGACCCTGGTGTACTGAAAAGAGTAAAGAGGTCGTCGGTCGTTGGATCAAAATAAACAGTTCCGGGACGGGCAATGCCAAACTCCCTGAAGACTGACCTGATGAGTTCAGCTATTGCTTTGTTGTCTTCTTTCACAAGGTGCCTGAATTGAATCTTCGTTGTCATTGTAAACCTCAAAGACAAATTTATTAATTAAATTGAACTAAGATAGTCTATGGCAGACCCGTTGTACTATGTGGCAATTCAGTCGTTTCGCCAGCGGGTTCAGAGGCAGTTTGGATACCTGCTGCAACTTCAGGTATTATTCCCATCTTCATATATACGGGGCGTACAATGCTCTTAAGTTCAGGAAGTTTCCGCAGAAAAAAGAGGGCACCGATCACGCATATTATACCTCCGACAAGAATGGTTTGAGGGGTTCCGATGGTTTTTGCCAGGTAACCTGCCAGCAGACTTCCGAAGGGAGCAGTTCCCATAATAGCCATCATGTAAAAGCTCATTACTCTTCCGCGTTTGTCATCATCGGTAATTGTCTGAATGATTGTATTGCTTGCAGCGGTATGAAGCATAAGTCCCAACCCTGCAACAACCATCAAAATTAGAGTTATGGGAAAGATCTTCATAAAAGAGAGGATTATCAATCCTGCTCCAAAAAGTCCTGCTGCAAGCGGAATAATACGTCCGAGCCTGAGCAGTGTTTCACGAGATGCCAGGTAGACTGCACCGAGAAGCGCACCAAGCCCTGTGGCTCCCATCAGGAACCCGAAGGTCTCCGATCCTCCATGCAGCACCTCCTTTGCAAATACAGGCATTAACACCTGATAAGATGATCCCATAAGGCTGACAACTCCGAGTAAAAGGATAAGATGTTTTATAGGGGCAAATCCAAAAGTATAATCGAGTCCCTCTTTCAGTTCTTTCATCAGATGTGTCTCTTTCTTCGGTATCTCTCTTGGTTTTACATGCATCATGAAGAGTGAGGCGATAACGAATATATAGCTGATAGCATTTATCAGGAAGCAGATCCCTTCTCCGGCGGTGGCAAGGATCAGGCCGGCAACTGATGGACCTATAAGCCTGGCACTGTTGAACATCAGGGAATTCAGTGCTATTGCATTTCCGAGGTCCTCCTTTTTTTCGACCATCTCAATCACAAAAGAGTGGCGGGAAGGAACATCGAATGCATTTATAATGCCCAGCAGGATGCTCAAAGTAACTAAATGCCATATCTCAATGACTCCTGCAAGTGCGAGAACTGCAAGTATCAATGCCTGGATCAAAGAAGCTATCTGGGTAACCAGCAGTACCTTATACCTGTTGAAACGGTCAGTAATTACGCCTGTGACAGGCGCTAGAAGGAAGGTTGGTATCTGTCCGGCAAAACTGACAACACCAAGAAGGAATACCGAGCCTGTAATATGGTAGACAAGCCAAGGCATTGCGATACGCTGCATCCAGGTTCCGATAAGCGAAATGCTTTGCCCGCTAAAAAACAAACGATAGTTCCTGTACTTAAGCGAACGGAATATGGTATTTATTCTGTCAGAGAACATTAATTAAGTACAAGAGAGCGATTGTGACAATTGTAAGCGATGATACACCTATGGGGAGCCAGACAGGCGCTATCCATGGAACAGGAATGAGAAAAAGAACGTCAATGGTTTTTAATGTCGGGGGCCACTTGATAAGAATGTAAAGAGACAGATAATAGAACAGGTCCCAGAAGGCGAATGTCCAGAGGAAGAATATACTTTTCTCAAGCCATGTTGTTCCAGCTAAATATGCTATTGCCACCAGCATAATAATGGTAGCCGCCTCACGTGTCATTTCTATTTTGAGGAATCTCCTGGGAAATTTCTCAACGGAGACTTTGTTTGATTCTGTTTCAAGAATCCCCAATGCTTTCCGGAGGTATACCACGACTACCCCTTCCAGGTGAGCCATTGCGATTCCGAAAATGGCCAGGAAAAATAGCTTTAGAAACATTCAGGGCTTTTATTAAAGTCGCAATTTAACGAAATTAAAAAAATTAACCACGGATTTCACGGAGATCACGGAGAAAACACTGAGATAAAATCCGTGTTAATCCGTGCTATCCGTGGTTAATTCTTCTTATCTTTATTGCCGTCTCGCTAAAAATATCTAAAATATGGAATTACTTTACAAAGATCTTACTGCAAAGATTGTCGATTGTGCTATTACGGTACATAAACTTTTAGGACCCGGATTGCTGGAATCAGCATACGAAGAATGTCTTTACTATGAATTAATAAGCTCAGACATTCAAACCCTGAAGCAGTATCCCATGCCCTTGATCTATAAGGAAAAGAAACTGGAAACAGGATACAGAATAGACTTGCTGGTTGAAGATAAGGTAATAATTGAAGTTAAGGCAGTTGATGTTTTAAATCCTGTTCACACTGCACAGGTCATGACTTACCTTAAATTATCAGGATGCAGAATCGGATTGCTAATAAATTTTAATGTTCAATTCTTAAAAGAGGGAATCAGAAGAATTATTGTTTAACCACGGATTGCACGGAGGGCACGGATAAAACTCTGAGATATAATCCGTGTCAATCCGTGTTCTCCGTGGTTAAAAAAATTTCTTCTTAAAAAACAAAGCAACATTTACAAGTAATATCAAAACAGGAACTTCAACCAGAGGACCGATAACTGTTGCGAATGCTGGCTGTGAATTTATTCCAAAAACTGCTACAGCAACGGCTATTGCAAGTTCAAAGTCGTTGCTTCCGGCAGTAAAAGCCATTGTTGCTGACTTCTCATAGCTATGCCTCATCCGGGCTGCTATAAAAAATGTCGAAAAGAACATCACAGCGAAATAGATTGTATAAGGTATCGCTACTCTCAGCACATCCATTGGCAGTTCAATGATTTTTTCTCCTTTCAGCGAGAACATGACAAATATTGTGAATAACAGGGCTATGGGAGTAAGCCATGATATCTTCGGAACAAATCTTCCATAGTACCAGTCATCGCCTGCAAATTTCCTTAAAAGTGTATTTGTAATCAGTCCGGCTATAAAAGGTATGCCAAGGTAGATCAGAACCGTTACTGCAATTTCGGAAATTGAAACCTCCACAACTGAACCTTTCAATCCGAAAATCGGGGGAAGAACTGTAATAAAAATATATGCATAGACAGAATACAGAAATACCTGGAACAGCGCATTGAATGCAACCAGTCCGGCTGCAAGTTCTGTGTCTCCTTTTGCCAGATCGTTCCAGACAAGGACCATTGCAATGCATCGTGCCAGTCCGACTAGGATAACTCCTACCATCAAACCGGGATGATTATGAAGGAATAATATTGCAAGTAAGAACATAACAATTGGTCCGATTATCCAGTTTTGTATAAGTGATAATCCTAACAATCTGACGTTTTTAAAAACAAGAGGGAGTTTTTCATATTTCACCTTTGCCAGTGGCGGATACATCATCAATATAAGTCCTATCGCGATGGGAATGTTTGTAGTCCCTGAGCTTAATGAATTCCAGAAATCTGAAATCCCTGGGCGGAAATAGCCAATGATAACACCAGCAAACATCACCAGAAATATCCATAATGTAAGGTAGCGGTCAAAAAATGAGAGGCGTTTTGTTTCCATCATTTTTTAATTTGATAATTTGAAAATTTGAAAATGAACAATACAATTTGAAAATGTGATAATTTGAAAATTTGAAAATTATTTGGGTTTAAAAGTAGATACCGTAATGCTGAAGATCCCAGTATCGCCTACCCGGTATAATTTTAATTCATTTGGATCATTGTATTCCGAGAGTAAAGACTCCGGAAGTTTAATTTCTTTTTGCTTATGCACTTTAATATTCACAAAGCCTGAATCTTCAATGATTTTAAGATATTCATTCATTTCGCTGGCCCCGGAAACGCATCCGGCATACATCTCAGCATCTTTCAGCATTTTTTCTGACAGCCTTCCTTTTATTACAACATCTGATACACAGAAATGTCCTCCTGGTTTCAGCACCCTGAATATCTCTGCAAATGCTTTTGATTTATCAGGGACCAGGTTCAGAACACAATTTGAAATTACCACATTAAAAAGGTCTTTTTCAAATGGCATATTCTCAATATCTCCGGGTATAAATTCAACATTTGTGAATCCTAATTTTGCACAATTCTCTTTTGCCTTTCTGATCATTTGTTCGGTCATATCAAGACCTGTAACCTTTCCGGTCTCACCGACAATAGCCCTTGCCACAAAACAATCATTGCCTGCTCCGCTTCCGAGGTCCAGAACATGGTCTCCCTTTTTAATTCCGGCATAATCTGTCGGTATTCCGCAACCCAGGTTCATGTCAGCATCAGGATTATATCCTTCTTTGTTCTTATAATCCTCGCTGAATACCGTATAGTCGACTTCCGAACCGCAACAAGATGAGCTGCAGCAGCATGATTTTTCCTCAGTATTTTGTTCAGCTATTTTTCCGTATTTTTCTTTTATTAGCTGTTTTAATTCCTCTGGTTTCATTGAAAATAATTTGAAAATTAGATAATTTGAAAATTTGAAAATGAACAATACAATTTGAAAATGTGATAATTTGAAAATTTGAAAATGGTTGCATTTTAATTTGATTTTGACGAACTTATGATTTTAGACAGGATTTTCATTAATTCGTGAATTTGAATTAATAGTTTTTCATAAAACGGATAAGTAGGAGTGTGTTTACAAATCAGCAGCCAGTATTCAGTTTCATCGGCTTCTTTGGCTGCTAATTTTAATTTATGTATAAAATCAGCCTTACTTTCAGCGTTCTGAGCTTCACGAACATTAGCTCCTATTGATGTTCCAGCCCTAAGAAGTTGTTTCGATAAAACATATTTTTTGTTTTCTTCCAACAACTCGCAGTAGAGAACAATTTCCAGTGCAAACTGGAATGATTTCTCAACAATTATATTCTGCTTATCATTTCTCATTTGTCCTGTTATTTAGTGTTTTAATAATTTTCAAATTAGCTAATTTTTAAATTTTCAAATTTTCTTCATAGAATTTCCGGAATTCACTCATTATCAAATTTCTCACCCGGCGAAATTCACTCATTATGAATTCTTCTGAACCTGTTGCATTTGACGGATCTTCGAAACCTATATGCAATCTGTGTTTAACCTTCCCTGAGAACAGAGGGCAAGTTTCATTTGCATGATCACAGACCGTAATTACATAATCCCATTCCTCTTTAAGGTATAGATCTACAAGCTTAGGTGTGTGACGGCTTATATCAATCCCGGCTTCCTTCATCACCTGAACAGCTTTTTGATTTATTTGTCCAGCTGGTTCTGTTCCAGCCGAACTAACTTCAAGATCACTGCTGAATGACTGAAGGAATCCCTGCGCCATCTGGCTGCGGCAGCTGTTGCCGGTACAAAGTATTAATATTTTCATAATTCGAATCTGATATTTTTCTTACCTGTTTTGCGAATATATAAAAACATTTCGTAATTTTGCGAAATATAAAAATATTTTTGGCAAATGACAAACAAACCTCAGTTCACACCGGAAGTGCTGAAACTTGCAAATGTTGCAAAGGCGCTAAGCCACCCTGTGAGGATATTTATTCTTCAGAAGCTCTCAAAAATGAATTCCTGCTGTTATAGCGGAGACCTGGTGGATGAGCTTCCGATCGGACGCTCCACTCTCTCGCAACACCTGAAAGAACTGAAATATTCCGGCTTGATTCAGGGAGAAATTAACCCCCCGTATATTAAATATTGTATTAACCGAAAGAACTGGGAAGAAGCGAAGCTGCTTTTTACCTCATTTCTTAATGAAGATAATGCCGAAGAGATCAGCTGTGTTATTAATGATACAATCAGATATAAATAAATCATTTTCAAATTGACTCATTTTCAAATTTTCAAATTAATTCTATGGAAATAAAAATTTTAGGTCCGGGATGTCCAAAATGCATAACTCTTGAAAAAGTAACACGTGAAGCCGTTGCTGAAACCGGTATAAATGCAACAATTGAAAAAGTAGAGGATATTGTAAAAATAATGGAATACAGGGTTATGCATACACCTGTGCTCGTTATTAACGAGAAAGTGGTACTCAGCGGACAGGTGCCAACAGTTAACCAGGTAAAGGAAATCCTAATTAAAAATCAATAACTTACTGATTATGAAAACTTTCAGATTAATTTTCTCTCTTTTATTGATTGTTCCCTTTATTGCATGCACAGCACAGCCATCCAATAAGGAAGTTAAAACATCATCAAATAATTCTGATAAAATCGAAGCTTACTATTTCCATTTTACTGCACGATGCACAACCTGCAGGACGATTGAAGCAAAAGCCAAAGAAAGCCTGGAGACGCTTTATCCGAACCAGATGAAACAAGGACTGATCACATTTCAGTCACTTAATATCGAGGAAGTATCAAACAAACAGCTGGCAACCAAACTTGGAGTATCAGGACAGGCCCTCCTGCTTGTAAGGGGTGATCAGAAAATAAATCTTACCAATGAAGGCTTTTTGTATGCAGTTGCCAAACCTGAAAAATTCAAGGAAGTAATCAACGAAAAAGTTGAATTCCTCCGATTAGATAAATAATGGAATTCCTGACAAATCTTCTTGATAACAGCACAATGCCGTGGCTCACGGCGTTGCTGCTGGGCTTAATGACTGCCATAAGCCCCTGCCCCCTGGCAACAAATATTTCTGCTGTCGGATTTATCAGCAGGGATATTGAAGACCGTAACCGGGTATTTATTAACGGATTGCTTTATACCCTTGGCAGGGCAATAACTTATACAGCTATTGCACTTATAATTCTGCTTGGAGCCGACCAGTTAAAATTCTCAGGTTTCTTCCAGCGCTACGGCGAAAAGATTATCGGCCCCCTCCTGATAATAATCGGCCTTTTCATGCTCGACCTGATAAAGATTAAATTACCGGGTATTGGCGGGTTGACCTCAAGAATGGAGAATAAAAAGAAATGGGGTTACCTCGATGCAATTTTGCTGGGACTGGTCTTTGCACTTGCTTTTTGCCCCTACAGCGGTGTGCTGTACTTCGGTATGCTTGTTCCTCTGACTATTGCCAGCCAGGCATCAGGACTGTACCTGCCAGTTGTGTATGCCATTGCGACAGGTATCCCGGTTATTGTTTTTGCATGGATAATTGCATATACTGTATCCGGTATCGGAGGTGCATACAATAAGATAAAGGCCTTCGAACTATGGTTCCGGCGGATCATCTCAGTGCTTTTTATAATCGTTGGGATCTATTATATAATCAGAGTTTACTTTTAAAAAATTTATAAAAATATTTCGTGATTTTGCGAAATAAAAATTTTCTCATTTTCTCATTTTCAAATTATCTCATTTTCAAATTTTCAAATTAACATGGAACTCAAAAAAGAAATTAAGATACTTGCATGGATCGCAGCCATTTTTGCATTTGCATTCTTCCTTCCTATAGAAAGTGTAAGGTTTAATACTGCTATCGCAGCAACACTCGACCTTGTAAAATGGTATGCACGTGAACATTTTATTTTATGCCTTCTTCCTGCATTTTTCATCGCAGGAGTCATTTCAGTTTTCGTTAGCCAGGCTTCAGTATTAAAATATTTTGGTGCACAGGCAAAGAAATGGGTGGCATATACTGTAGCAGCTGTTTCAGGCACAATACTGGCCGTTTGCTCCTGCACAATTCTTCCATTGTTTTCAAGTATCCACAAACGGGGAGCAGGGTTAGGTCCGGCAATAGCATTTCTCTATTCAGGACCTGCAATTAATATCCTTGCCATAATCCTGACGGCAAGAATTTTGGGTTTTGAAATGGGTGTCGCAAGGGTTATCGGTGCTGTATCATTCAGCGTCCTGATTGGAGTTGCAATGGCTTTGATCTACCGCAAGGAAGAAAAAGCCAAAAAAGAAGAACAGATGAATATTACCGCACCACCTGAGAAACGACCGATGTGGCAAACAGCATTTCACTTTTTTACCCTGGTCCTGATACTTGTTTTTGCAAACTGGGGAAAACCTGCGGAAGGAGATACATCAAGTACATGGTATTATATCTGGGCATATAAATGGTATATCACAGGATTTTTTGGCCTTATGCTTGGATATTCATTGATCAAAATATTAAAGATCAAATGGCAATGGGTACTTGTTGCTGTTATTATCACAGTGGTATCCGCTGTGTTATCTTCAACCCTTCTTAATAACCAGAAGTTCGTTCCGCTTATTCCTATGGTTGTTGCCATTATTTCACTAAGTGTTATAACTCTTTTAGACAAAAATGATGATGAAAACAAAGCCTGGACAATCGCAACATGGGACTTTGCAAAACTAATTATTCCATTGCTTGCAATTGGTGTTGTAATCGCAGGATTCCTGTTAGGCTCAAACCATGACGGCAAGACGATTGCTGGCGTAATTCCGAATGAATGGATTTCTGCTCTTGTCGGAGGAAATTCTGTCTTTTCAAATTTCTTTGCATCAATAGTTGGTGCTTTCATGTATTTCGCCACCCTGACAGAGGTCCCGATTGTTCAGGGACTTTTAGCAGCAGGAATGGGTAAAGGGCCTGCACTTGCCCTTCTTCTTGCCGGACCTTCACTATCATTACCAAGTATGTTTGTTATCGGTAAAGTTTTGGGAACACAAAAGACTGTTGTTTATGTGATACTTGTTGTAGTTTTTTCTACGATAGCAGGCTTGGTTTTTGGTTCAATATTTTAATCCTTAATATCATTCTCAATGGAAACAAAAAAAACTCCAATGGAATTGCTGAAAGAATTCGCTCCTGAATTTGCCCAGCATCAGATGAATGACAAAGCACTTCTTTTCGAGAACGAAAAATACCAGGCAGTGCCGAAAAAATATAAACTTCTTGCAGGCATTGCCGTTGCTGCTGCTCTTGGATCAGATACATGTGTCAGGATGTGGGTTAAACAGGCAAAAGATGCAGGCATTACAAACCCGGAGATTGTCGAAGCAATAATGGTTGCACGGTATATGAAGCAGGCTGTAGTGAACGACACTGTGGCTAATACCCTGCAATTGCTTTCAGAGAATAAATTACAGTAATCTGTCATAAAATGTTAGTCAGCGAATTAAGAACTGAAGCAGAAAAAGCTAATCAAATATTAGGTTTAAACTCTTCACTGGTCGGAGTAAAATTTATCTATAATGAGGCGGAGATACCTTCTGAAATTGAAAAATTATCAGGCCATCGCTACTGCCAGGCACTGATGAAAGCACGGCATGGAGCGCACGTACTGCTTGATGCAGAGGGTATCGCATGCCCCGCTGCCGCTGCTGCATTTGGATTTAAACAACTACCCGAAGGGTTAAAAACGGGCAAAGGATTAGTCGGGTTTGGTATTGTAAACGAAGAATCGACCGGTAAAGCAATGTTCGAAGAAATGACTATTCTTCCTCAGGGTAAACTAATTGCATTATACCTTTTTCCTCTGGAAACGGCAGTAATCGAACCTGATATTGTAGTTGTGGAAGATGAAACAGAAAAACTTATGTGGTTTGCCCTTGCCAACCTTAACGTTACAGGAGGGAAGCGTGTTGAGAGCAGTACGGCAATTTTACAGGCCACCTGTGTTGATGCTACGCTTATCCCCTTCGTAAAGCAAAAGTTTAATATGAGCATGGGTTGTTACGGATGCCGCGATGCCACAGACATTGGTCCAAACGAAACGGTGCTGGGCTTCCCTTTTAAAGATTTTGAACCAATAGTTAAAAGCCTGGAATTTCTTAATCATAAGGCTATTCCCAACTCACGCGGGAAAAATGCGCTGGCTATTTTAAGGAGAAAACAAGCAGAGGAAATTAGTAAAACAGATCCTTTTAAAAATTAAATCAATGGAACAATTTACTCATCTCGATGTAAAAACAATTGAACTCGCCGGCATTGCAGCATCAATAGCAGGCGGCTGCCGGCCATGTCTCGATTATCACTTTAAAAAAGCATTAGAAGTCGGCTGTACCATTGAACAGGCTAAAGAAGCAATCGAACTTGGTAAGATGATAAAACAAAGGCCGATAAAAGATATTTATGAGCAGGCTGAGAAGCTTATTGAAAAAAAAGAAAAATGAAATTGTTGAACATATCAAAAACATAGCATAATGAAAAAAATCAGGATAACATTAACGCTTCTGTTAACCTTTACAGCGATAATTTTTAGCACAGGTTGTTCCGGCCAGACTGCAAACCCTGCAAACAAAACAAGTGCCGGTGCTGATAAGACCAGGTACAAAGTTACATTTATCGAACTGGGATCGGTCAGGTGCATTCCCTGTCAGCAAATGCAGCCTGTAATGAAATCCATTGAACAGAAATATGGAAAACAGGTCAAGGTTGTTTTCCATGATGTTTGGACAGAAGCCGGCGCTCCTTTTGCAAAACAATACGGCATTGAAGCTATCCCAACACAAGTATTTCTTGATAAAGACGGGAAAGAGTATTATAGACATGTCGGATTCTTCCCTGAAGAAGAGCTTGTGAAAATATTGCAGCAGAAAGGAGTTAAATAAAACAGTTGCTCCTTACTGGATACTGGTTACTTGTTAATTATATTTGAAAGTCGTGAAACTGCTGACCATATTTACTGCATTTTGCCTGATATTATCTCTGATTTTCAATCGTCAGAAAACATGGTTAGGCATTAAGAAGGGAATCGCAATGTTTTTAAAATTGCTTCCTGTTCTGCTCAGTATGCTGGCCATGGTAAGTGTTGTGCTCTTTCTTATCCCAAATGAAACATTGGTTAAATATATGGGAGAAGGCTCAGGAGTTAAAGGCTGGATCACAGCTGCTCTTTTGGGATCAGTAGCCTTAATACCAGGGTTTATTGCATATCCTCTTTGTGGAATATTGATTGACAACAGTGTAGCATATTCAGTAATAGCTGTTTTTATAACAACCCTTATGATGACAGGCTTCCTTACTCTGCCTGTGGAAGCAAAGTTCTTCGGGTGGAAAGTAAGCGTAATAAGGAACCTGGTCAGCCTTGTTGCAGCCTTGTTCATAGGAATAATTATGGGATTCTTCTTATGAAAACACTTAAGAAATATATTGCCCCTATTGGTTTTCTGATCCTGATCGGATTATCATATCTGTTTGATTTTGCGGCCGGGGAGAAGATTGGACTAAATTTCTGGATGTTCTTCAAAGAAATGATACTGTTCCTGCCGCTGATGTTCATACTGGTGGGTTTGTTTGATGTGTGGGTGCCGCGCGAAAAAATTGAAAAACATATAGGCAGGGAATCGGGCTGGAAAGGTACCGGCCTTGTCATACTGCTTGCCACCATTCAGGCAGGACCGCTTTACGGTGCTTTCCCCTTTGCTTATATCCTTTGGAAAAAAGGATGTTCAATAAGAAATATCTTCATTTACCTGGGAGCCTTTGCCACGATTAAAATCCCTATGATAACATTTGAGATCGGCTTTCTGGGACTGAAG
>JALONV010000145.1 GCA_025454755.1 Bacteroidales bacterium
TTTGCCATCCAGGTCTTCTTCAGATCTTCAAGTGAAAAATTCTCTTTTTGCACGGGTGTAAGATCATATGCATCCTTGTAAACATAAGAGAAAGCATCTATCTTATTGAAAATGATTATCGCCGGTTTGTCTGATGATTTGAGGTCGCTAAGTGTTTCGTTGACAATTTTTATCTGCTCCTCGAAACCCGGGTGCGAGATATCAACCACATGAATCAGCAAATCTGATTCCCTGACCTCATCCAGGGTGGATTTGAATGATTCAACCAGATCATGGGGCAGTTTCCGGATAAACCCGACGGTGTCAGAAAGCAGGAAAGGAAGGTTTCCTATTACAACTTTACGGACAGTGGTATCGAGTGTTGCAAATAATTTGTTCTCTGCAAAGACATCTGATTTGCTTAGCAGGTTCATTATTGTTGACTTCCCGACGTTTGTATAGCCAACCAGAGCCGCACGTACCATTTTTCCGCGGTTCTTGCGTTGCGTGGCCATCTGAATGTCTATTTTCCTGAGCTGTTTTTTCAGAAGCGAGATCTTATCCCTTATGATTCGTCTGTCGGTTTCAATTTCCGTTTCACCCGGACCTCTCAATCCTATACCTCCGCGCTGCCGTTCAAGGTGGGTCCACATACCGGTAAGGCGGGGCAGCAAATACTTGTACTGGGCGAGCTCAACCTGGGTTCTGGCATGGGATGTTCTCGCACGACATGCAAAAATATCGAGGATCAGGTTTGTTCTGTCGAGTATTCTGCAGCCAAGTTCTTTTTCGATGTTACGGATCTGGCTTGCTGAAAGCTCATCGTCGAATATTGCAATATCGATGTTGTTATCAGCGACAAATCTGGCTATCTCCTCTGTTTTGCCGGATCCGACAAAAGTCCTTGCATCAGGGATATCGAGCTTCTGCACAAATCTCCTAACTGGCTGTGCCCCGGCGGTCTCAGCCAGAAAGGAGAGTTCGTCTAAAAAATCTTCAGTTTCTTTTTCGTCCTGCGCGGGATAATTAATGCCAATAAGGATTGCCGTTTCAACCCGACTGCCTGTTTCGATCATTTAAAAAATGAGCCTCCTGTTGGTTTGTATTGAACCCCGGATTGCATTCTTCAGGGCATCTGAACAGCGCAGAACCATTTCAATATCTGACGGGAATGGAGCGATCTGTGCTTTTGTTCTTTCAAGCTGTGAAGGATTAAGTGCTCCCACATCGCCAACAGCTCTTGCAGATACATGTTCGAAAGTCGATTTCGCACCGATAGGATCCTTCTTGAGGAGCTTATTCGGATTTGTCTGGATGATCTCAATATCGCCATCAATAGCACACGACTTTGTCTGAAGCGTTGAGATAAGAGCGCATTGAAGAGTCTTGTACTTTTTGATCTTAATGTCGTTCCCGGAAGTGTCTCTCATTACATTGCCCTTGCTGTCGAGCTTGTATGTGAATCCGTCTTCAACTTCTTTCCTGACAACCGAATCTTTTACGGCAGTCTGGTCGGGGCTTACACCAATATTCCTCACATTCACATTAACGAAGTAATCGTATTTTGCTTCCTTGTCGAGATTAAGTGTATGGAATTCAACCCATTCGCTGTTCAGAGCCTGCAGGTCCACGGAAATAAGGTTTTCCTCAAAATCCTGCGGAAACTTTATGGGGGTTGTATTCTGAAGCGAAACGAACACTCTGCTCATTCCAAGGTATTTCGATTCTTCAATCTTCTGGTCTATTCCTTCATAATCCCCGACATATTCCTTGGCTCTGACATATTCATAAAAGGCCTGACGGTATGAATCTTTCAGCCCGGTTTTCATAAGCTCATTGCCATGAGCATAATAATAGTCGGCTGATTTCTTTTTGGCTGAGATCATTTCTGCCATATAATCGATATAGGGAAAATTTACCGTTTTGCCGCCTGCATTGATGGGCAGGACTGTCCTCACAAGAGATTGTCTGTCATTCATTCTTTTGTAGACCTGGTAGATTTCGTCCCAGTTCTGCGGCCTGCCTTCCATTTTGAGGAACCTGATCCTCTCATTGTCCTGTTCGTTCACTATATTGTATGAGCGCTCAAGAATTGCCGCTTGTTTTTCATTATCTGCGTCTTTACGTATCTCTTTTACAGATGTAACGATGGCCGCGTCATAGTTGCCCTTTTCGAGCTGTTTCTTGGATGATCCGCATCCGGAAAGGATGACTGTTATTGCAAAGATCAACAGGAAATACTTTTTCATAAACATTTGTTTTTCATTGTTAAAGATAAGAAATACATTGAAATTCTAAAGTCATAATACTCACTTATTCTGTTCATTAAGTTTAAAGTGTAAAATCCAGAGGTATCTGATACCTTATTCTTACCGGTAGTCCGCGCTGAAGACCGGGTGTCCATTTTGGTGATTCGGATATTACCCGTATGGCTTCATTATCGAGCAGCGGATGAACTCCCCTGAGCACTTCCACATTGCTGACCGAACCGTCTTTTTCAACAACGAATGTCAGGTAAACAGTTCCTTTTATTTTCCCGTCTATGGCAGCCTGAGGATAGTTTGTCCTCTTTGTGATCCATTCGCGGAATTTATCGAGTCCTTCACCCTTGAAAGTCGGCATCACTTCCACCAGGAAAAAAACATCTCCCTCACCATAGCCATACTCACTTATGAGAAGCTCTTCACCAATGCCATTAGCATTGACTGTCTCATCTGAATAGGGTTCTCTGGCCAGCACTTCATCTGTTGTGACGGGTTCTTTTTCGAACGGCATTACAGAATCGACGATAACGGGAGCCACATATTTAACGATCTCTTCCGTACCTGTTTTTTCAGGCGGTGGCGGTGGCGGCGGGATATATATAAGTTCATCGGGTGATTTGAGGTTTTCCATTTCCACTTCAACGTATCTTCCTCCTCCGGCCAGGATATAGTCTTCGCTTTTATGTGCAAGAGAAGGGATGATCACTGAAGCGCATCCGATAGATATGGAGACTAGAAGGCCTGCCAGAACGGCGCGGTTATATCTTTTACGAAGCTGGTATGCACCGTATTCCTTGTTCCTCGATTCGAACAGCAGATCATCAAAGGCGGGAATATCCCGGCGTTGCCTCTCCATTTCTCTACAATAATTACCCTTTACTTTACCTCAAGGTCAATTTTAGTGCCATTATTTGGACCCGGTGATGATTCTGAATGGTCATCACCAAAAAATTTCAATGCGGGGCAAAATTACAAAATAGCCTCATACCGTCAAAATTCATAGAGCATCGCTATGTGTTAAATTATATTTAATTTTTTCTATACATTTGCGGAGTCAGCATGGGGGTTTAGCTCAGTTGGTCCCGTCATGCGATGCATGACGAGGATCCTCGAAAATCGTGAACGATTTTCGGGACTAGAGCGTGTGTGACACTTTTTAATAGTTCTTTTACGGGGGTTTAGCTCAGTT
>JALONV010000146.1 GCA_025454755.1 Bacteroidales bacterium
ATCTCCGTTTTAAGGTATTTTGGAGAGACACTCCAGTCTATCAGGTCAAATGTTGCCACATTGCTCTCAGTCTGCCTGTTGCCATTTCCGACAACCAGGCTGAACAGACCAAAGTTGTTTGTTGTTACTGACGAGTGCCATTCCTTCCAGTATAGTGTTCCTCCGGTTTGCAGAGACTGTATATAGAACATTACCTGCAAAGGGGTATTTTGGAGGATGTTTCCTGAACCGTCTCGGGCTATTGCCTGGTAGTTAAATCCCTGCGGGATTTGGCTCAGGGCATGGGGCATGGGGCTCAGGAGAAGACAAAAGATAAAAGACCAAAGATAAAAGCGGAGGGAGAGTTTTGTTTTCATAACTAACGGTATTACGGTGTTACGGTGTTACGGTATGACGGTGTTAAGGTGTTATGGTATTATGGAACTGTTATGCCTTAAAGCCTTAATACCTTAAAGCCTTAATGCCATTCTTGTATAAGCAAGTTATGACAAAAGAGAAGGCAAGTCAAGTTTTTTTGACGGGCAGACAGAGACTATTTATTTCATTGCCTCCGGCTGGATTGCCATATCTGCTGCAAGATTCTTAAAGTGCCTCTCCGGATCATTCTTGTATACCTCATTATACAGCTTCAGTTTTTCAGGAATTATTTTTGCGTGTTTCTCTTTCTTCGCTGTAAAAACTTTCTCGGGTGTTACAGCAGAAGGATTTCCTTTGATCATAGCCTTTGCCTGTGCAAAAAGCTCAGTGTCTTTTTCGGTAACAGGGTGAAAACCGATGTGTCCCCCAAAAAATATATCAATCATCACAACGTACGTACCTCCTGCCTTAAGATCTGAAGTCATATAGTCAACACTTTCGCCTTTGCCCCAGAAAAGATATTCTCCGGGATCACACTCGTACCTCATATAACCTTTTCCCTTGAACTCACCTATGAATTTATCCTGCTGAAAATACTCAATCGTTACCCCAAAACTCATATTAGTGACTCTTACAAAATAGATAACAGCCTTTCCTTCTGCCGGAGCCTGGAATCCTTGAGCCAGAATACCGGAAAAACAAGGCAATGCGGAAACTAACAGCATAAAAAGAATCTTTTTTCCCATGACTTTAATTTTTAATGAAAAGTTATAAACTTTATTTCACAGAATTCATATTATACAACAAGGTTCTTTTTGAGAAGAATTAAAAAGTAAGAGAGTCCAGCTTTAAGAATGCATAATCATCAATCTTAAAGATTATGTTTATTTCATGAACAAGATCTTCCAGGTCAATACCTGTACGGTTTGAAAAAATAATCACCGAATACTTTTTAGAAGGAATCATAAAAACAATTGTCCGGAATCCGCCATTTGAACCGGGGTGATACACTATTTTATTATCATCAGAGCCTGCAACAAACCAGCCATATCCATAGGAAAGATCACTGGTTGCATCAATTGCAAACTGTGGAGATTGAGCTTCTTCTATTATACCTGAATTTAACTCTTTCCCGTTTTGAATTGCCATAATCCATTTAAGGTAATCATCGATGGAAGTATAAATCCCTCCATCTCCCATGGTTGTAAAGAACAGACTCTGCCCGGCATCAGAAATTTTGAAGCTGTCATTTTCAAACTCATAGCCAAACGCACGTTCTGAAATGGACCCCCCGGGTGTTATTATATCACTGTAATTCATTTTCAAAGGAGTAAAAATATTTTCCCGAACAAATTCAGGGAAAGAATATCCGGAGACATTTTCAATAATCAGGGAAAGCAGGCAATAGGCCGTATTGCTGTACCGGTATGCAGATCCTGCCGGAAAATAAACAGAATCAACTGATTTTACTGCATTTAGAACATCTTTATCCCAGAATTCCCTGAATAATGTTGTATTAACATAATCATAATGATCAACGATTCCTGAATTATGTGTTAAAAGATGGCGGATCGTTACCATCCCTGCAACTTTTGAATTAAAATCGGGGAAATATCTCTCTATTTTATCATCCAGAGATAACTTTTCCTCACTTTCTAATTTTAAAATGCCATATGCAGTGAACTGTTTCGTCATGGAGCAGATATTAAAATTTGTTGATGACGTAATCGGTTTTTTCGAATTAAGATCAGAAATACCATAGCCCTTTTTAAAAACGACTTTTCCATTTTTTACAACCGCTATTGCTGCCCCGGGGCTATCGTCATGGTAAATAGAAGACATCAGCGAATCAAGGCTATTGTTCTCTTTCCGGGAACAAGCCAGTGCAGCAACAAGAATAAATAAAAATGATAAGATAAAAAATTTCATATTGACCCCCTCCAGGTAATTTGCTGCCGTTTTTTGTATTAAAAATATTAATGGGGATTCAAATTACACATTTAGAAGGAAAATGTCAAATTTATTTTACTACTCAACCAGGTCCTCCGGGATACTTATAACGAGGGACCTGGTAAATGGTTACTTGCACACAGTTCGTTTTTAGTGGTTCCTGAGATTTTGACTTCCTGATATTTTTCCCTAACTTTAGGAAATAAAACTAAAATCATGAAAATAAAGATCTTCTTCTTATTTGCGCTCGCACTTGTTTCCTGTACATCAGGACAGAAGACTGCTGACTTTGTTTCAGCTGAGAACAGAATGAATGATTCCATAAGCGTCATCACGCTTAAAAATAACGGAATTTATGATCAGATTGAGGAGACATTTTCAAAATCTCCGAAGTTAAGTATGATAAAGATTACAGATGGTGAGGATTCTCCTGCGATTGACGGCAAAGAAATTGATATGGCTAAAGTACCTCGTTTAAACAATATCTCTATACCTTCTGTTTTTATGCTCGAACCTGATGAAGACGGGAAGGCCTACTACGTAAAAGCATTATTCGCAGATTATATTTCATTTCTTAACGAATTAGTTCAGAACGATCAGGTAACAAAGGACAAAATTAACGGTGCAATAGATTTCAGCGACCATAAATCAACCGGCACAAAAAAGTCAGAAGCAAACCAGAACTGGGTGATTTACACTTTTAAAGGAAAAACACTGGGACAAACGATCAATACCCTTTCCCTATTGCAGTTTGAGACCAGGAAACTGGAATCAGAGACTCTTTTATTCCTGATACGAAACATACCTGCTGATAATTAATTGAATCCCGTAAACAACTGAGTCATCATCAATAATATTTATGTCTCAGAAGCAATTTTCACATTATTGAAATTGCAGTCCGGGTTATTTATAAGTCTGTTTTATTCTGATTATACGAATTAATGATCGTATTTACTACTTTCTCCCTGTATTCGGGATCAGAATGCATTTTTGAATAAAATGCATTCTTTGAAAGATCTACTCCCTGTGCTTCAAGAAAAGCAGCTGCCCTCGAAAAACTTTCAAGCACGGCCTCCCTCGCCACGACCTGTGGATATACCGACTTTCCAGGAATGACCGGTGAAGAGATGGTCTTCCCGGTTGAGTCAGCTTTACCGGCAGATCCGGCTTCAACCACAGCTGAAGAAGATTCTATTGCTTCCCTGTAGCCCGGAACAAACTGAGAAAGGATGTCGTCGGATTTTTTTATCCTGTCTTTCAGATAAGCCACCTCGTTTCTCAGTGAATCAATTTCTGCCCGATTCGATTTGATAAAACCTGTCCATTCGTTTGTTTTGATCCCTACAACAATATTTACCAGGTTAACTCCTGTATTCGATGCATCGGTCCAGGAACGGCCGACAACTGAACTTAACTGATCTATTGTGAGTTCGGAGGGAGGAACAGCTTTTCCAAATCCGGAACCGCTTTTATATGACACAATATAATCGCCTTTCTTTACTTTCCCCACTACCCGGACGGGAACCTGACCCATAAATCCCACCTTTTCGCATAATGATTCCCCTATACTGTCGGGAGGCATGTTGCCAAGAACAATAGGTGATCTGGAAACGACCATCAGCATTTCGGCTCCTTCTGTCTTTTTTGAAATTTTACCTCCATATACTCCTACTATCTGACCATATTCAATCTCTTCATCAGGGTACAGGCGGGGAAGCCATTCAGCATAATCGCCTGATCCTGACTCGTATGCAACACCAAGATTTGAAAATGCAAATATTTCATATTCTGCAATTTCTGCAACCAGCAGAGCCGAATTGGCTGCCTCAATCACAACATTCCCCGGATCAAGGACAGACGCTGCTACGGCTGTTGCAAGATTGACGATCTGAACGGCAGTTTTAGCCGCAAACATTGCCTGGTCAAAAATAAACTCGGGATCGTTGTAGACATCCGCATCAACCTGTCCTTCAATTCTGCCCTGAGTCCCGTTTGCGTCCCGGAAAGTGATAAAATTATTATCAGAACTCCTCGAACCGTCAAGTGTGATGCCTATCCCCTGGTTGCTTCCCTGAACCCTTAACGGGTATGCATCGTATTGATCATCGTTACCGCTTATATCGGCATTTATTGTGACCTGACCGTTTAATGCACTGGTTGAATTGACTGTAAGTACATCATTAAAAGTGCTCGTTCCGGTAACCGCTAAACTGCCGGTTAGGTTTGCAGGACTGCCATTCGCAACTTCAAGAGAGCTGTTAAGTGTAGATGCTCCGTCTATGATCATTGTTCCTGTTGCAGTAATGTTTCTGTGAAATGCATAAGGGACAAAATACAAAGGCTGAAAGCTGAGCTCTGTAAAATCAGTTCCCGATTCACCAATGCTTATTTCCACCCTCAGGTCTTTTGGCATTCCATCCCAGTCAATTCCTGTAAATATCACAGGACTTGAGGTGGTAGTGGTTCCTGATCCGATGGTCAGGTTGATCATTCCGTACTTATCTGTAGTTGTTGATTGTACTTCCTGGTACTCAATGATTTCATTTTCATCCTGTATGGTAAAACGAATTGTCAGAGCCTGGTTTGGAAGATAATTGCCGGTTATATCGACACCCGGAATTTCCTGTGCATCGGCATCTAATATAACAGCCTGATATGTTATCCCATGGGACTGACCAGATAATTTTAATGCTGCAATCAGAATTATTATAAGTAAGAATATTTTTTTCATCGGTTTTAATTTAACAGGTTGATCACTATCTCCAGGATTTATATGCCGGCAGGTTGACATATAAACCAAAACCAATATTATGACTGGCGATCCAGAGTTTTTCTTTATCATCGCGATCCCCTATTTTAATGGGAAATCCTTCTCCTCCCATATATTCTGCATAGACTGTAACGGCCCTGTTTATCGAATAACTTACACCGGCGCCTCCTCTTGCAAATATGAAGGGGTACTTAAATTGCTCCACACCTGCAAGATCATAAACTTCATTGTTGATCGTCTGGGTGCCATGTACCAGTATTTCCGGAGAGAGAGTCATTTTAATATAGACCGTTAATTCGCTAAGGGAACTGGTGGTAAATCTTTTTTTAATTATTTCATAATCCAGGCCCAGGTCGACACCAATATACCTGGCATCCCAGTCGAAATAATTTCCGACCGTGCTGTCACTGCCACTGGCTCCGTATCCGATATAGGATATTCCTGCTGAATAATTCATCCTGTTGACCTTCGAGACGGTATGATATCCGATCTGCATGAAAAAATTATTACGGCCAAAGAGGTTATCCAGAGATTCCCCGTCAGAATTTTTATAATGGAATGCAGAAATTGCCGTACCTGTTTCAACGTATACCTGTTGTCCGGAGACATAAAATGATGAGATGGATAAAAGAATAAGACACAAGCTCTTTTTCATCTTAGTTTTTGATTATTTTATAATTAATCTGCATATTTTTATTTCTTATTGTCAGGATATATATCCCTCTGTATAAAGAACTTAAATTAATTGTATTAATCTCTTTTGCAGGAATTCTTTCAGTATAAACCGACCTGCCGGCAAGATCCATTATTTTCAGTTCAAGATTACCAGTTACTT
>JALONV010000070.1 GCA_025454755.1 Bacteroidales bacterium
ATGCCTGCAAAGCCAGGATCCAGTCTGTAAAACCATTAACCGCAAAGGTCGCAGAGATTTTACGCTAAGATCGCAAAGTGTTATTTATCTGCCTCTTAACTTTGCGTTCTTTGCGTCTCTTACCCGCCGGAGCTCCAGCGTAGGCGGACTTAGCGCACTTTGCGGTTAAAAGGAATTATGCCACACCCTCAAGTTCTTCATTTCTATAAATCATCTTTATTATCTTTGTCTCCTGTTAAGTAATTGAAATGAAAGTAGTAGATACTAAAGGCCAACAGTGCCCTGCACCGTTGATAGCAACGCGTAAAGCGCTTAAGGAATCAAAATATGGAGAGTCCTTTAAAGTTTTAACAGCCAGTAAAAACGCTTTTGAGAACATCTCACGGTTCCTGAAAGATAATGGAATGCATTTTGAAATTGAGGAGAAAGAAGGAGAATGGAGCATAATAATTACAAAATCAACAGCATCCGATCCGGATAAAAAAGCAGAAGACTATTGTAGCCCGGATATAAAGCATTTTAAAAAGGGTGAACATGAAAGTTGACCTTCTTCAGATGGTTGAAAACGGAGGGTGCTCTGCCAAGATCTCACCAAAACAGCTCGAGGAGATACTTAAATACCTTCCCCTCCCTCAGGATCCCAATATTCTTGTTGATATAGATACTCATGATGATGCAGGCGTTTACAGGGTAAATGATGACCTGGCTCTTGTCCTCACCACTGACTTCTTCCCGCCTGTCTGCAGTGATCCATACGAATTCGGACAGATCGCTGCTGCCAATTCAATAAGCGATGTCTATGCGATGGGAGGCACGCCGGTCGTCGCCCTTAATATTATGATGTTCCCTGCAGCGAAGCTGCCGATGGAGGCTTATGCAGAGATCCTTAAGGGAGGATATGATATGGCCTCAGAAGCCGGGGTAAGGATTATCGGCGGGCATACCATTGACGATTATCCTCCAAAATACGGACTTGCAGTTGTCGGATACATTCATCCGCTGAAAATCATCACCAATTCCGGTGCAAAACCGGGCGATTCTCTCATACTTACTAAACAGGTCGGTACAGGAGTAATACTTGCCGGACAAAGACTGGGAATGTCGAAAGAGAAGGATGTTCTGGAAGCTAAGAAGCTGATGAAGATAATCAACAAGTCAGGTGCTGAAGTGATGAAAAAATTCAATATAAAAGGAGCAACGGATATCACCGGCTTCGGTCTTGCAGGTCATGCACTTAAGATGGCAAGAGCAAGCAACGTTACTATTAATTTGAATATGAAGTCAGTACCGCTGATTGGTGATACCTATAAACTGCTTGATGAAGGATGTATTCCCGGAGCCGCCTTCAGGAACCTTGATTATGCCGAGAAGTATACCGGATTTGATGAGAAACTAGATTATAACCTCAGAATGGCGGCTTTTGACGCTCAGACTTCAGGTGGACTTCTGATGAGTGTTCCTTCAGAGATTGTTGATAAACTCCTTTATGAGCTCCATTCCGCAGGTTTGACATCTTCATCAATCATAGGATCCGTCATTGGAAAAGGAGAAAAAAATCTGTACCTTTATATGTAACCTGGTTTCCAACAACTATTTATTCCAATAATAAACAGACAAATGAAATCAATTAGATCTCTTTCGATATTGCTTCTCCTGATTCTTCTGGTGAGTCGACTGGCAGGTCAGGATTACAGATATCTCGAAAGTATAGATGTATATGCAGGTATTAGTTCCTCAGCCGGGATTGATAATCCGGTAACGGTAAAGGTGATCTATGACAATTATGTTAAGGTTGCAGGATTGAAGGAGGACTGGGGCTATTCAATACTGATCGAAGGGCTTGAGAAGAATATCCTCTTCGACACAGGAACAAAACCTGAAATTTTTGAATCCAATTTCAGAAAAATGGGTATTGATGCCGGCTCAGTTGATCTTCTGGTTATTTCTCATGAGCATGGCGACCATACGGGAGGAATTCCTGCTTTTGTAAAGATGAAGAAGGGTATTCCTGTTATTATACCACATTCATTTTCTGACAGATTTAAAAAACAGATGACCGAAGCTGGTCTTGAACCTCTTCTGGTAAAGCAACCGGCTCTGATTTGTGCAAACATGTGGACATCAGGCGAATTCGAATATCAGATAGCGGAGCACTCACTGGTGTTAAACACTAAAAAAGGTCTTGTGGTAATGACCGGCTGTTCTCATCCGGGTATTATAGAAATGCTGAAAAAGATAAGGGCCGACTTTAATAAAAATATTTACATGGTTTTCGGAGGTTTTCATCTGATGCAGAAATCTGACAAGGAGATGGATGAGATAATCTCTCAGATGAAAGCGCTGGGAGTTGTAAAGTGCGGAGCAACTCATTGCACCGGTGATAAACAGATAAATATGTTCCGTAATGCTTTCGGAGAAAACTATTTTGAACTTGGAGTAGGTAATATAATTTTAATTTTGTAACAAAAACGTAACATCCTGATATCTGTAAAAAGGATAAATGGATGTAATATTGCCGTCAGGAATTTCTACAAGATGACATTTTTAGTTGTTGTAATCGCACTGGTTCTGGTATTTGATTTCATAAACGGATTTCACGATTCGGCAAATTCCATTGCAACTGTAGTTTCAACAAAAGTTTTATCACCTTTTAATGCCGTTCTTCTTGCAGCAATTTTCAACTTCATAGCTTTTACGGTATTTCCGCTAAAGGTAGCTACCACAATGGGTAAAGGTGTTATTGATCCATCGGTTGTAAACCTTACAGTAATCTCTGCTGCTCTTATTGCAGCAATAACATGGAATCTTTTAACCTGGTGGTGGGGTTTGCCTTCAAGCTCATCACATACTCTTGTGGGTGGGCTTGTTGGTGCTGCACTGGTCAGTTCAGGACCGGGTTCGATAATTGCAGGAGGTGTTTTAAAAATTGCCGCCTTCATAGTGATCGCTCCTTTGCTGGGAATGGTGATGTCTTATATCCTTTCCATTATTGTAATTAACCTGGTTAAAAAGCATTCTCCTTCAGGAGTTGATAAGCATTTCCGGCGGTTGCAGCTGTTATCTGCAGCATCATTCAGTCTGGGTCATGGGGGGAATGATGCTCAGAAATCAATGGGAATAATCTGGATTGCCCTTATATCTATGGGCTTAGCTTCTCCTGCTGATACCAAACCTGCATTATGGGTTGTACTGTCATGTCAGGCAGCTATTGCCCTGGGAACACTTTTTGGCGGATGGAGAATAGTTAAAACAATGGGGCAGAGAATAACAAAGCTGAAACCTTTTGAAGGATTCATTGCCGAGACAGCAGGAGCACTGACACTTTTCGGAGCTACACATTTTGGAATACCTGTAAGTACAACCCACACTATAACAGGTGCAATTATGGGGGTTGGTGCAATAAAAGGTGCATCAGCAGTAAAATGGGGTGTCACAACCAAAATATTCTGGGCCTGGATCCTTACGATCCCGGTTTCAGCTGTCATAGGTGCCATTATCTTTTATTTTCTCAGGATGGTAATCTGAGGTAAGAATTAATGTTTTAGCAGCTAATAATCTCATTACTGGTATTTTGGAAGCGAAAACAGGAATTCAGTTCCCCCTCCTGCTTTATTTCTTACCAGTATTTCTCCCTTATGCAAAATAATTGCGTTCTTGACTATAGCCAGACCAAGTCCGGTGCCACCGCTCTTACGCGACCTTCCTGAATCGACACGGTAAAATCGTTCAAAAACACGGTTCAGATGCTCCTGGGGAATTCCAATCCCGTTATCGGAAAATGAAAAATGATAAAACTTCTTATCCTCATTGTAAACAATAATATTTATGATTGTATTATCACCTGCATAATTGACCGAATTCTCGATAAGATTCTGGAATATTGAAAGAATAAGGGATTTATTTCCCTTAACAACAGTATTTTCATTTAAATCTGCTTCAACCTTCATATTTCTTGCCTCAATTGCCGATCGGAAATTCTCCCGGACCTCTCTGACCACCTTTTTAATTTTTACTTTCTCGGGGAGGAAAGTTGCACCGGCCTCCTCTATTTTATTCAGCACTGAAATGTCATTAATGAGGTCGGTAAGCCTGTCGGTCTGACCCATCGCTTTCTCCAGGAAATATTTTTGCTTTTTAGGATCTATATCCTTATTATTCATGAGCGTTTCTATGTATCCTTTGATAGATGAAACAGGAGTTTTAAGTTCGTGTGCGATATTTGAGGTCATTTGCTGTTTGATGAGCTTATTCTTACCTGTTTTGGTCACATCACTGAGAATTACCTCAAAACTCTTATCATTGAAGATGACGCACTGAACCCTGAAGAACCTTCCATCCTTGCTTATCTGGTATTCCATCATTGGAAGCTCTTTTCTTGCAGTTACGATTCCGGTATTTATTTCCAGAAACTCAATTATATCACTGAATTCCGGGATCTCAAAAAAATTTGATGAGAAGATTTTCAGATCCCCCGATATCATGTTCATCAACTGAATGAAATGATCGTTGTTAAAGTTGATCTTCTTATCTGGTGAAAAAAACGCTACCCCCTCGTTCAGGGCGTTCAGGTGGTTGAACAGCTTCTCCTTTTCAATAGCGAGTTCATTTTTTGCTGAATGAAGATTATTGTAGATATCCAGGATTTCAGATCCTATTATACCCAGCTCATTCCTGGGAAAGGTCGCTTCAAAGGGCTTATCATGTGTTATGCTGACTGCAAAATCCCTCAACCGGGTTACTGATTCTCCGAATTTATTTGTTACAACAAGCAGAACACCACCTACAATAATAAAAAACAACAGCATGACAAACAGGAAACTGAGATTTGCCTCCAGAAAATTAGTCACATTTATATCATAAACTACTGCTGTTCTTATATAGTACCTTTCGTAAAATTTTGAGTAATAGTAATATTGCTGACCTGTGGTCTCTGACCGTCTGACAGCAGTTCCGAAGCCTGATCTGCCTGCTTCAATAATCTCTGGCCTCGATTTATGGTTTTCCATGGTATTATATTCATGAACGAAGCTGTCGAAAAGGACACTACCTGATGTATCTATTATAGAGATCCTCAAATTGGATTGAGGAAGGAGACGTTGCAGGGAATCCACAAGACTATAATCTCCATTCTCATATATTGATTTGATATTTATATAGTTGTCAACTATCCTTGTAATGTTGTACAATTCATCATTCAGAGTAGCAATCCTGTATTCTTTTTCCCTGTTATACTGATAGGTAATAATAAGGAGCCCCACCATAAAAAAAATAGCCGAGTAGAAGGAAAGAAGATTATTGCGGAAATTATTTCTTCCTGACATAAGATTGAACCGGATCAAAATTCGAAATAGTAACCATAACCTGACTTGTTCTTAAGGTTCTGTCCATAGTTCCCAAGCTTCGTTCTGAGCCTGGTTATATTTACATCGACAGTCCTGTCTGTAACTACAACTTCATTTCCCCAGACTTTCATCAGGATGTCTTCCCGTGAAAATACTTTTGTCTGGTTCTCGAGAAGAAGTTTAAGTATCTCATATTCTTTTTTAGTAAGCTCAACCTTTTCATCGTTGACCAAAACTCTTTTCCTGACCGTATCAAGCTCAATATTGTTAAATCTGAGAACCTGCAGGTTTTTAGCCTTTTCTTTCTGTGATCTTTTCAATACTGCTTTTACCCTTGCTGTTAATTCATTAATAGAGAACGGTTTAGGTATATAATCGTCTGCGCCGGTACTGAAACCGGTAAGAATATCATTTTCCGTATCCCTGGCTGTCAGATAGATTATAGGAACGTTTATGTTCATTTCATTACGAAGTTTGTCAGCGAACCTGAAACCTGACATGGGACCCATCATCACATCTAGCAGGATCAGATCAAAACTGTCGATCTTTCTTTTAATCGCTTCTTCAGCCGAGTGTGCAATCTCAGTCTCGAAACCTGTATTGCCAAGATTGTATTGAAGGATTTCACAAAGATCATCCTCATCATCCACTATAAGGATACGTTTCCCTTTTAAATCCATAATTGTCAGAATATAAGATTAATGATCGGAGCTCTAAATTTCAGCCAGGTGCAAAGTTAAATGCAATTGCCGGATATTATTATTACAAAATCTATCTGTAACAGAATTGTAACCAAATCTTAAGCGGTTCGTAACCATCCCTTCCAGTTCGTTGACTGATCTTTGTTGCGGAAATATCAGAGGAATCATCAATAATGTGAAATTATGAACAAATTTAAGTATTTAACCGGATTAATAATATTCTTCTTTTCAGGTTTAATGCACCTGAGCGGTCAAACCGGCGCCATTGAAGGTTATGTTACCGATCGGGCCAATTCAAAATCACTTATCGGCACAACCGTAATGATTGAAGGAACCACCATTGGAGCAACCTCAGACATTGACGGGAAATTCATTTTAAAGAATATCAAACCAGGAGTCTATAACCTGAAGGTCTCTTATATTTCTTATAATACACGAGTTATAGAGAGACTAAGGGTTGAAGCTGGCAGGACAATAACCGTAAAAGTTGAACTTGAAACTGCCATGCAGGCACTTTCCGACGTCAATGTTGTTGCAGTCCGAAAGACAAATACTGAGGTCTCCATGATTACCAATATAAAGGCAACTCCCTTCGTTTCTACAGGAATCTCCGGACAGCAGATATCCAAAAGTCTCGATAAGGACGCTTCCGAGGTTGTAAAGAGAGTGCCAGGTATTACAATTATGGATAACAGGTTCCTGGTTGTCAGAGGTCTCTCTCAACGGTATAATAATGTCTGGCTTAATAATGCTGCAACCCCCAGCTCGGAAGCCGATGTGAAAGCTTTCTCCTTCGACATCATCCCCAGCTCGATGATTGAGAACATAATGATCTTCAAATCATCCGCAGCAGAATTGCCCGCTGATTTTTCCGGAGGTTTTGTTAAAATTTCGACTAAGAATATGCCTGATAAAAACGGCGCTTTTATTTCCTATAGCACAGGTTTTAATGAAGGCACAACGTTCAGTAGTCTTTATCAGGGCGAATCCGGCAATACGGACCTTCTTGGCTTTGATAACGGATCGAGGGCATTGCCTGCTGAAATGCCTTCGCACCTTAATGAATATGAATCAGCAACCAATCCCGCAATCCGCGAAAGAATTTCAATTCTGGGCAGGGAACTGAATAACAACTGGACATCATCTTCTTCAATTGCAATACCCGATCAGAAGTTAATGGTCGGGCTGAATCGAAAGTATGATTTCAGAGGTCATTCACTTGGGAACACTACTGCTCTGAATTACAGCTATTCAACAGGCTCAGATGAGATAAATCTTACCGATTATACAATCTATGATTTCTCGGGAGACAAGCCGTCGTACCTGAACCAGTTTACCGACGAACACTATTCTGCTTCAGCAAGAATATCAATACTGAACAACACCTCTCTGCTGCTTGGAAAAGGTACCAGGATAGAACTTCGCAACCTCCTGAACCAGTCAGGAACATCCCGTTATTCCAAAAGAAACGGCCGCGAGTGGTATAACGATGGAAGATATATAAAATCGGAAGAACTGAGATACGTCAGTAGGCTGGTTTATGCAGGCCAGCTTGCCGGCGACCATTCAATAAATGGAGACAATACGAAAATTGACTGGGTCCTGGGATATGCTTTCTCAAATAAGAAGGAGCCTGATACGAAGCGCTTCAGATATATACGCGACCAGGTGGATACAACCCGCTATATGCTTCTTTTTGGCGATCAGGCCGACCTTTCATCACAATCAAGAATGTGGATTGACCTTGTAGAACATACTATATCAGGATCGGCTGGTTTTACCAGTAAAATAGCACTCGGCAGTATTATACCTGAGATAAAAGCCGGTCTCTATTATGAACAGAAACAAAGAAGTTTTAATGCCAGAAACTTCGGCTATGCCAGGGCAGGCAGCGCATCAACTTTCGGACAAACTACATTGTCTGTGGATCAGATCTTTACTGATGAAAACATCAATCTTACAGATGGAATAAAACTGATGGAGCTGACTTCTCTTTCTGATTCATATACTGCATCAAATCTTCAGATGGCAGGATACTTGTCAGCAAGAATACCGCTTGGATCCAGGATTAATATTTATTCGGGAGTAAGGCTTGAAAGGAACAAACAGACACTCTCCAGCTATAAGCAGGGTTCAACAGTAGAGGTGAATGTCAACAGGGATACAATTAATTTCTTTCCTTCTGCAAATGTTACATATAATTTCTCAGAAAAGAGCCTGATACGGGCTGCCTATGGGATGACTGTGAACAGACCTGAATTCAGGGAAATAGCACCTTTCTATTATGTCGATTTTGAATTGAATGCAGGAATTTATGGTGCCCCTCACATCAGGCAGGCATATATACACAGTTTTGATTTGAGATATGAGTTATATCCACAAAGCGGTGAGACATTTAATGTTGGGGTGTTTTATAAGAAGTTCTTAAATCCGATAGAACAGGTTATTCTCGGGAACAGCCCTACACAGTATTCCTTCGAAAATGTAAAATCTGCCTACAGTACAGGACTTGAAGCTGAACTCCGCAAATCTCTGGAATTCATTAAAGGAATGGAGGGTTTTACATTAGTGGTCAATAGTTCAGTGATAGCCAGCAAAGTACAGTTCGAGGAAGGAGCACTTACCAGGGACAGGCCTCTCGAAGGACAATCACCATTTATTGTGAATGCTGGTATTTTTTATCAGACCAGGAATAATGATCTGATGATAAGTTTGCTTTATAATGTCATAGGTAAAAGAATCGCTGCGGTAGGTCGTCCTTCACCAAATAAGTGGGAGGATATACCTGATATATATGAAATGCCAAGAAATGTGCTGGATCTGACATTCAGCAAGATGATTGGAAAACGGATTGAGATCAAAGGAGGAATTAAAGACATCCTGAACGAACAGGTAAGATATGTGCAGACAGTTGACGCACTGGTAGATATGGATGCCTATTCAAACGGAGAGCTTACCGGTACGAAACAATTCGACCGGCAGCAGGTTACTAAATCATGGTATCCCGGCCGCTATATAAGCCTGGGTGTGACATTAAGATTATAATCAAATTATCCTGTTTAGTCCTCTGTTGCTCCAATGTTAAAAAGAGAGATGTTTAATAAAAATAGATGTATGAAAATGAAAATGAGAATTTTAACACTGATTGTAACAACAGGAGTTTTAGCAGGAATTGTTACCTCTTGTGAAGAGGATGTGAAAGTCAGCAGCATCGAGCTTGACCAGGTGTCTGCGGATGTTATGGTTGGATCAACCCTTAATCTTAATGTGATCATTAATCCGGTTGATGCTACAAATAAAAATATCAGCTGGGAATCGGATAACACTGATGCGGCAACAGTAGATGATGGAGTGGTAACAGGAGTTGCACTCGGTGTGGCAACTATCACTGCTGTTTCACAGGCCGATACATCAAAGAAAGCTAGCTGTGAAATATCTGTCATCCCGTCAAACGGACAACAGATTACCGTAACAGGAGACATTACTGCAGATACCAGGTGGTATGCCAATGCACGTTATTTCCTTTCAGGATTTGTCTTTGTTAAAAACGATGCAACCCTGACAATTGAACCTGGCACTATAATTAAAGGTGTTTCCGGGACTAAAGCTGCTCTTATAATTGAAAGAGGTTCAAAAATAATGGCCCAGGGTACATCTTCAGCACCCATAATCTTTACATCCGATAAACCGACTGGACAAAGGTCTTACGGAGATTGGGGAGGATTGGTGATCTGCGGAAAAGCAACAACAAATAAACATGATAGCGGTGTAGGTGTAGGTATTGCTGAAGGTGGTATCGGTTCATATTATGGCGGTACCAATGATGCCGATAATTCCGGTGTCCTCCAGTATGTAAGGATTGAATTTCCCGGAATAGCCCTTACCTCAACTTCAAACAGTGAGATCAATGGACTTACATTATATGCCGTAGGTTCGGGAACAACCATCGATCATATTCAGGTATCTTACTCCGGTGACGACTCATATGAATGGTTCGGCGGAACAGTAAATTTAAAGTATATAGTTGCATTGCGCGGCTGGGATGATGATTTTGACACGGATAACGGCTATAGGGGTAAAGTTCAGTTTGCCCTCGGAATACGTGACCATCTTATTGCTGACCAGTCATCGTCAAACGGTTTTGAATCAGACAATGATGCAGATGGTTCCCAAACCACACCTGTAACAGCTCCCGTATTCTCAAATGTCACCTCATATGGTCCGTATGCTGTGAGCACTACTAATGTAAACTCACTTTATAAGAGAGCAATGCACCTCAGGCGCTCGACCCAGACATCTGTATACAACTCTGTATTCGTTGGCTGGCCGAAAGGTCTCATCATTGATGGTACAACAGGTAATAGTCCTACTATGGCGGAAAATAATACGCTTCAGATTGAAAAGACTATCCTGGCAGGTATGGGAGCAAATTTTGAGGTGGCATCAGGTTCCCCTGTGACTCCTTATACCACTACTCAGTTGCAGGCTTACTTTGAAGCCACAAGTCGTGGAAATGCTGATAACCTGACTGTAGCAGATATCATAGGATCATCATCTCTTTCACTGACAGCACCATCTCTTCTGCCGGCTTCAGGATCAGTCTTGCTTACAGGAGCCTCCTTTACAAACTCAAGACTCACCTCCGGATTTGATGTAGTAACTTACAGAGGTGCTTTTGGAACAACAAACTGGACAACCGGATGGTGCAACTTTGATCCGCAGAATGCAGTATACTAAAAACAATAACAACCTTGGCCGATGATTTTCCTGATATAATCCAATTTCCCTCTTCAAGGTTGTCATAAGGAGGATCATAATCTATCCTCTGAATCCTTCCCTGGTTCAATCAGGGAAGGATATTTTTTATAAATTGCGCCATATATTCCAATAAAGTGAAAAGAAAATTCTTAACAATAGCCGGACTGTTGTTATTATTCAGCTTGTATGCCCGTTCCCAGTCGTTCATCCAACCAAACTATGGATCGAAAAGCCCTGAGACACTTGTTATAAGCAAGATTGAGGCAACCAATAACGCAACTACATTCTTTCTGACAGTCGAGAACCGCAGACCGGGAGGGACTTTTTGTGCAGATAGAAACATATTCATGATCTACCCTGACGGAACACGCATTAAACTTATTTCTCCTCAGGGGATACCGGTCTGCCCCGATTCACATAAATTCATTTCGATTGGAGAGAAACTCGATTTCACCCTTACATTCCCTCCACTGAAGAATGGAGTTGAATGGATTGACCTGATTGAAGAGTGTAATGATAACTGTTTCCATTTTTATGGTGTTACCCTCGACAATGAGCTTAACAGGAAACTCAATGATGCTTTTTATCTTGCCGAAAACGATGATCCTGTAAAAGCTATGGTAAGCTTTATCGACATTCTTGATGAAACAGACTCCAGAAACCTCGGAGTAGAAGGTCTTATCTATGTAAATATTATTACCCTTGCAAAGCAGTCAGGTACAGTGG
>JALONV010000071.1 GCA_025454755.1 Bacteroidales bacterium
CATTGGCGACAACTGCGAAATCCGGATTTGTCGCGGCTCCATTCATATATCGCGGATTTGAAAAGAGATTTGCAGTTCCCCAGAGAAGTTTTACACCTGTCTGTTTTTGCATATTCTTCATCACAGGAACGAATTTAGCAAGACGCTTCTCTATATCGAGAACAGATCCGTCGCTGCCGACTACATCAACATCATGAAAGCAATAATATGGAGCTCCTATCTTTGTGATGAACTCAAAAGCAGCATCCAGCCTCTGACTAACCTTTTCATCGATCTTGAGGCTTTTCCAGGGAAATGCATGAGTTGCATCCCCGAACGGATCGGAACCATCACCGCCGAATGAATGCCAGTAGGCAATCGCGAAACGCAGATGATCTTTCATCTTTTTGCCTGAAACCACCTGGTCGGAATTATACCATCTGAATGCAAGTGGGTTCTTTGATTTAGTGCCCTCATACTTGATCTTCCCTATCCCGGGGTAGAACTCTTTTTTGCCTTTGTAAATCATATCCTTAAGTTTAAATTAGTATTTGAATGAAATCCATTAACCGCTAAGTACGCAAAGTTTTAAAAAAGGACGCAAAGAAAATCCTCAATTTAAATTGATTTAAGAAATGTGTTCCATTTAATATATGCTTCTTCATATTCAGCTGTCTTTGACTTGTCAGGCTGAGTAACTCCAACTGTTTTAAGTCCTGCAAATGCCTCTTTTACAGACTTATAGTAACCGCACCCGATACCAGCTCCACGGGCAGCACCTACCGATCCGTCAGTATTGTAAAGGAGAATCTCCGTTCCGGTTATACACGACAAAGCCTCCCTGAATATTTGGCTCTGGAACATATTTGCAGCGCCAGCCCTGATGACCGAAGGAATTATACCGGTCTCCTTCATAATATCTAACCCATACCTTATTGAGAATACTATTCCTTCCTGGGCCGCCCGGAAAAGATGAGCATTAGTATGTGTATTAAAAGTTAAGCCAATGATCCGTGCTCCGACATTCCTGTTTCCCAGCATCCGCTCAGAACCATTGCCAAAAGGAAGAATAGCCAGTCCATCCGAACCGGGATTTATCTTGTCAGCAAGGTCATTCATATCATTGTATGACAGAGTGTTGCCTGTATTCCGTCTTAGCCATGAATTAAGGATTCCTGTTCCGCTGATACACAACAGTACACCCGACCGGGGTGATGCTGCGGAATGATTGACATGAAGAAAAGTATTCACCCTCGACTGAGGTTCGTGCTTCTTCTTGTCTGTGACACCGTAAATGACACCTGAAGTTCCGGCAGTGGCTGCAATTTCCCCCGGTTCAAGGACATTCAGTGAAAGTGCATTGTTGGGCTGGTCACCTGCCCTGTATGAGACGGGAATTCCATACGGAAGGCCAAGCTCAGCAGCAGTCGTTTTTATAAGGTTACCCTGGGAAGAGAACGAGGCGACAGGATCTGCAAGCAATGATTGATCAAATCCAAAGAAATCCATCAGTTCCTTTGAAACCTTATTCTCCTGAAAATCCCAGAAAATGCCTTCCGATAGTCCTGAAAAAGTAGTCAACGGAACACCCGTCATGCGCAGTGCAATATAGTCGCCGGGAAGCATTACCTTATGGATCTTTTCATAAAGTTCAGGTTCATTTTTTTTTACCCATGCAAGTTTTGTCGCGGTAAAATTGCCAGGTGAATTAAGGAGATGCGAGAGACAGAAATCCCTGCCAATCCCGGTGAATGCTTTTTCGCCATATTCAACAGCCCTGCCATCACACCAGATTATTGACGGCCTAATTACTTTGAAATTCTTGTCGATGGTGACCAGTCCGTGCATCTGGTATGATATGCCAATTGCACCAATACTGTTTTTCTTCTCACCCATCTGTTTTGTACAGTCGGCAATAGCCGCCTTCAGGTTTATCCACCATGTTTCAGGCTCCTGTTCAGCCCAGCCCGGCTTTTTCGCGATGATCTTCATTTCATCTTTCGGATAAAATGCAGTGGCCAGGCAATTTCCTGACTCTCCGTCAATTACAGATGCCTTTACGGAAGAGCTTCCTAAATCGATTCCTAATAAATTCATATCAATTAAGTTTGTAGTGACTAGAGTGCCTAAATTTAATAATGAATCTTAACTTACGGTTCTAATTGGTTATCAATAATTAATAGTTTGTATTTCTTTGTTCAGAAAGTCTTAGAAGAACCAATATTAAAGGAAATTCAGCGGTTTTTAAAATTTGTTAAAACACATGTACTAAATGCAATTTATTAAGGATAACCCTGAAAATATGATTATCTTTTCACCTGCAATTATTATAAATTGAGAGTGAGAGATAGTATTACTATTTCCTACAGAGCCACTTGATTTTAATAAAGGATTGTGAAATAATATACCATAATTAAGACATTATGAAAAGAAGAGTATTTATCTCAAAATCAATGACCGCAGCTGCAGGAACACTAATACTTCCTGCCATTGTACCAGCCAGTGTTATTGGTAAAAATCCTCCAAGCGATAAAATAAATATCGGATGGATAGGCTGCGGCAGACAGGGAAGAGGCGATGTTATGGGGACACTCGGGTTTGATTCATGCGTGTTTGTCGCTGTCTCTGATGTTGATTCAAACAGAATGGGTCCTGGCAAGAAAATGATTGATGATTTTTATGCCCGGCAAACCGGCATCAGCAATTATTCAAATGTTAAAATGTTTGGTGATTACAAGGAAATGCTCCTTGACAAATCCATTGATGCAGTTATGATCACTACACCCGATCACTGGCATTCACAGCCGGCAATTGAGGCTGCTCTGGCAGGGAAGGATATTTACCTTGAAAAACCGACTTCTCTTACTATAACAGAAGGAAGACTGCTAAGTGATGTTGTAAAACGCAAAAAAGTAATTCTGCAGGTAGGAACACAGCAACGCTCAAGTGCCCAGTTCAGGGTTGCTGCCGAGCTTGTAAGAAATGGAAGGATCGGAAAGCTTCATACTGTAAAAATAGGCCTTCCCGGTGATCCATCGGGTCCCGAAGCACCTGAGATGTCCATCCCGAAAAACCTTAATTACGATATGTGGCTTGGCTCAACACCAATGGTATATTATACTGAAATGAGGGTCCATCCCCAGAACAGTATTACCGACAGGCCAGGCTGGCTCAGATGCGAACAGTTTGGAGCAGGAATGATAACAGGATGGGGACAGCATCATTTTGATTCTGCAGCGTGGGGAATGGACACAGAGCTCACAGGACCGGTTTCCATCGAGGCAGTTGCAGATTTTCCTAAATCAGGAATATGGGATGTACATGGAGACTTCATGGCAAAATCAGAATATACTAATGGTATAACGATGCTGACAAGCGGCGGCTACCCGAATGGCGTCCGCTATGAAGGGACAGACGGCTGGATCTTCGTGACCCGCGGTAACTACAGGGCAACGGCAAGTGATCCTATTCCCCAGGGACAGGATAATCCTCCTCTTTCAGCAAGTGATCCGAAGCTTATGGCACCTATCGGCGAGAATGAAAAGCATCTCTATGTAAGCACCTCTCAGCAGGGTAACTGGCTCGATTGTATCAAATCGCGCCAGGAGCCTGTTTCACCTGTGGAGATTGGACACCGTGCTTGTACAGTATGCCTGGTAACACATATCGCCATGAAGCTTGGAAGAAAACTCACATGGGATCCGGATAAGGAGAAATTTTTAAAAGACGATGAAGCAAACTCAATGCTTTCACGTCCGCAGAGAGCTCCCTATGGTACCAACTACATAAAGATGTAAAAAGCAGAATATGAGAAAACTATTCTTACGCACTTTGATGATATTAGCAGGCGTGATGGTCACATTGCACCTGCATGCAGCAAAAATCAATGCTGTAAAGGTCGGCTCGAAGATCAACATAACGATAAATGGAAAATATTTTACGAGCTACATTTTTTCGGAAGATGAAAAATATCCGTTTTTCTATCCTGTAAATGGCCCTCTCTCAGGCGGATCGGTGACCTCTATAAGGAATGCCGAGTATCCGCATCAAAGCTCGTTATTCGTCGGATGCGACCCTGTAAATGGAGGTAATTACTGGCAGGAAGGGCTGGAGAGAGGAAGGATCATCTCGGTGAATGCGCAGATACTGAAAGAGGGTGGAGATACTGTAATTATCACTGATGAATGCATCTGGAGCCGGCCGGGAGCACTTTCCCCCGTAAAAGACACCCGTATATACACCATTACCGCACCATCGGCAACAATGACTCAGATCGATGTTGAGATCACAATGGAGATGCTTATCGATGTAGCTATTAAAAAGACAAATCACTCCTTGTTCAGTGCAAGAATGGCTGCCGATTTATCAGTGAAAAATGGCGGAACAATGATCAATGCTGAAGGATTGAAGAGCGAAGAGGGGACCTTCGGGAAGGGATCTCCATGGATTGATTTCTATGGCAAACGGGGTAATACGACAGAAGGACTGGCGATTATGCAGCATCCGTCTAACCCCTGGTATCCCTCACCATGGTTTACACGCGATTATGGTTTTATGTCGCCCACACCGATGTACTGGCCTCAGAATGGAACAGATACGAAGATGAAGAAAGGTGAAACACTGCTTCTCCGCTACCGTGTTCTGGTTCATGGGGGTACAAATACCGAGGCCGATATAGCAGGGCAGTTTGAGAAATATAAAAATACCAAATAATTAACACTAACAGACCCACTTCCGCGTAAGCGGAATCTTCCCTTCGCTTCGATCTCCCTATCTTTTTAATGCCTATGAGCCACCGCGCCTCTGTGCCTTTACGCCTTTCTTCTGTAAATACAATCTTTCATATCACAGAGCTTGCATGTATACGGCATCCTCTTTACTTTCTCACCTATTCCAATTATACCGCTCACCGATTTTATGGGTTTCATTAAGGCAGAATCGGTTAATTCTACATCGCAAAAATTTTCCGGCATCAGGCTGAAAAGTTTATGCTGTTCCTTAACATCCCATCCGCAATAACCGGGGCTGAACCTGTTTGTTATCCTCTTCCCTTCTCCTGACAATGCTTCCTCGAGTTCATTCTGCATCAGGTCTGCAACTGTTTCAACAGCTTCGCTTCCGATAACATCATAGATAAATCCTTCCAGCAGGTCTCTCTGCTTCATTGCTCTCCTGCTACTGTTTCCGATTTCGCCGCCTGCAGTGCAGATAAAAAGAGCTGCAGAATCAGATTTCTTTATTTGTCCGTAAATGATCTTCCCGATATTGAAGATCGTATTATTGATCTCAATGGTTTTCTCAATATCATTGAAAGAGATTTTGTCAAAGATCCTGTATTCTGCTTTCAGAGTGCATATTGTTTCTGCCTCTTTAAGCAGCCTGGAGACTATATCAGAAATTGTTTCCTGTGATTCTCCTTCACCATATCCCAATAATCTTTCAATCTGATCAACAGTAAGTTTCAGATCCCTGAAATCAAAATGAAAGGTCTTCTCTGTCATACCAATCCAGCTTCCGTAACAATCCTCTCTACCACTTCCTCCCAACCAAGCGTCATAAGATGGATACCGTTTATTCCATTTTTCTTCCTTGCAGATTCGATTATTTCAAGTGCAATCTGTATCCCTTCTTCGGCTTCTCCATCGCCGGCTTCTTCCATCCGCTTTAAAATGTTTTCGGGCAGGTATACTCCCGGCACTTTTGTATGAAGATATTGGGCTACCTTGAAACTCTTAAGGGGTGCTACTCCTGCAAGGATATATACTTTATCAAGAACATTTCTCCTGTCAAGCTGTTCCAGCCAGGCATCCAGTTTTTCCGGTTCAAATATCAGATTTGTCTGGAAGAACTGAGCTCCGGCATTCACTTTCTTCTGATCCCTTATAGCCTGAAGTTCAGGCTCTGCTGCAAATGGTGATGTGGCTGCACCGATAAAAAGCCTGGGAGGACTTTTTATTTTTCTTCCATCGAGATAAATGCCTTCATCCCTCATTTTCCTGATGATCCACAACATTTGTATTGAATCAACATCAACGAAGTTCATGCTTGCTGTCGGAGAAGGACCAACAATGGCATTGTCTCCGGTAACACAAAGCACATTCCTGATCCCCATGCTGTTAGCCCCAATAATAGTCGATTGCAGTGCAGTTCTTGTTGTATCCCTTGCAGCGATCTGAAGCACCGGTTCAACATTCAGGTCATTAGCAACCTTGCAGCATGAGAGGCTTGACATCTTCGGATTTGCCGATGATGAATCGGTGAAATTGACTGCCGTAACAAATGGTTTCACAGCATCAATATCCCTGATAAGCTTTAGAGAGTTTGCACTTAGCGGCGGTGTAACTTCGGTCGCAACAACAAATTCACCATTTCTGAGTTTTGATTCCAGCTTTGAAGCAGGCTCTTTATTCAATGCCGGGTGATATTCTGAATCGCCTTCCCACCATTCCGGCTGGCGGATAGTTTTGAAAACACTGTCCCATATCTTATTATACTTTTCTCTATCACGTGAAAGTACTCCATTGATAAATTTACCTGTCCCTGCTTTTCTTACCTGGCGTACAACGTCGCCCCACGTTTCGGTTCCAGTTTTACTCCAGTCAAGAGGAGGCAAAACTTCAAGCAGCTTCTCCTGTCTGCCGGTCTTAATCGATCTTTTATAGATAGCATACCAGATGCATTTTCTTGTCTCGTCGACATAGCAGTTTTTTTCAGGTGTTACTCCCCCGCAGGGACCATTTCTCAATCCCTTTGGACACTCCATAGGACAGATAAATGCGGTCTCCTGAAGAAGGCAGTTGCCGCACATTCGGCAACCGAAGACCGGACCTTTGAAGGCAAGTTCGATTCTTGCCAGCAGGCGGCGCGAAAATTTCTCCTTTTTAAAAGGATAGAATGCAGGCTGCCATCTGCGGGCTGGTTTTAATGAGGACATACTTTGGTTCTGAAATGAAAAAACAATATTTTATTGCGGTTGTCTGCTCTGGAAATACTCTACGAATCTTAACGCAAAATCATCCCTTCCCAATACCAGATCTGCAGCTCGCACTGCAGCGGTAATCTTTTCAGGATTTGCAATAGGACAGGTAAGCCCGTTATAAATTGCAAGAGCCATAAAAGCAGCATTAAGCGACTCCCTGTCAGGCAGCCCGAATGAAATGTTGCTTGCTCCATGGGTAATGTTATGTCCCAGTTTCTGATGTACAAGCTTTATTGTTTCGAGGGTAACCAGACAGGCATTGGGATCAGCGCTTACAGCCATGGCAAGTGGATCAATAACAACATCTTCTTCTTTTATGCCGGCCCGGAGAGCTCTTTCAATAATTTTCCCTGCAATCGCGAGTCTTTTTTCCGGATCGTGTGTTATTCCATCATCGTCCATGCAAAGTCCTATTATGGCAGCACCATATTCTTTAGCAACAGGCAGAAGGGCGTTCAGGGATTTCTCTTCTCCGTTTACAGAATTTATAAGACATTTCCCTGCAGAAACTTTCAAGGCAGCCTCAACGGCATGTGGATTTGGGGAATCGAGACATAACGGAACATCAAAATGGTCCTGCAATTCTTTGACCGTTTCAGGCAGAAGTTTTACATCGTCCACACCCGGGAAGCCCACATTTACATCAAGAACATCGGCTCCGGCCTTTATCTGGCTGCCGGCAAGTTCAAGCACTAAGGAGAAATCATTTTCCTGCAGTGTTGAGACAAGCTTTTTCCTTCTTGTAGGGTTTATGCTTTCGCCGATAATAATCACCGGACCGTAAGTGTCAATTATTACCTCTCTGGTTTTGCCTTTAAGTATTGTCTGCATAAATAAAGTCTTAAGACCCCCATCCTAACCTTCCCCCCTGGGGAGGCCCGAGCGTTAAGAAATAGCCCGGTGGGCTATTTTAGCGACGGGGCCAGCCTGTCGCGTGGGCTGGAATGAGAGTCATTAATAATATTTTATTTATTAAAGTTGATTCAGATAATTCACTGCACCCTGGGGATCAGGAGAATAGAAATCAGCATTGATCTTCTGACAATAGTCCATTGTAACAGGAGCTCCGCCAACAAGGATATTTAATCCGTTAAAATTACCTCTTATTGCTTCAACGGTCTTTTTCATATTTTCCATGGTTGTTGTCAGAAGTGCCGAAAGTCCGATAACTGCACCCGTGTTGTCGTTAATTGCCTTAAGGAATTTCTCAGTATTGACATCAACACCCAGATCGATTATTTCCCATCCCGCGCCTTCGATCATCATTGCCACCAGGTTTTTCCCGATATCGTGAAGGTCGCCTGCCACTGTTCCGATAATGAATTTCCCTTTTCTTTTTGTTTCGCCTGACTGAAAATAAGGTTTCAGATGTTTCATGGAACTGCTCATTGCCTTTGCTGACATCAGCATTTGCGGAACGTAAATTACCTTCCTGCTGAATTTGTCTCCGACTGCAGCCATCGCAGGGATTAAAGCCTGTTCTAGGATATCACCTGGCTTAATACATGCATCAAGGGCTTTTTTTGTCAGTTCGTCTGCTCCGTCCTGCCCTTTAAGGTCGGGAGGATAGGGAGAGATCTTATCGATCTTGCCGAATTCCACGCAATGGGCAAGTTGCTGAAGAATCTCACTCATCGTAAATAAAAATTGTAGTTAATTAGAATACACCGATTGTAAATATACCTCGAATTTTTATTTTCAATATTCAGAATTGAAAAAATATGAAATACCCTATTATGCATATTGCAGTCTTTTTCTTTAATGTAACCTTTGTCTCTGCCCGGCTTTCGTATATAATCATTTACAAGAATGATAGCTGATTTCGAACCTAACGCGCACCCTGCAACTAAAAGAATTATGCTCAGGTTAATGCCTGCTGAAGGAGGTGAGCCTAAGGTCATTGCATATCTCTATGGAGGCCAGGGAACCATAAATGTCCCATCCTGGGCTCCCGACAGTAAACATATCGCATTTGTCAGTAATTCAGGAAAATACGGATACCGCCATCATAATAATCAGGATAGCCGGAAATCTAAAAAAAAACCTTTACTTTACCGTCAAATAATCAGGTCCTAAGATGTCCACAAGAATATATACAATACTCACTGTACCGATATTTGGACTTCTTTACATATACACAGCAGTTGGCGTTCTTTTTGTTATACCGCTTACATGGATGAATGCCCGTAAGCCAGTACATTTAATGGTGAAATATTGGGCAAAATCGGTATTCTTCATTATGTTTAAACGGTTACGAATAGAGGGAAAAGAAAACCTGAATAAGCAGGATAAATATATTCTGATAGCTAATCACTCAAGCCTCTTTGATATTGTTGCCATAGTGTCATTCTATCCGGATGTTTCATGGTTCGGCCATGAGCGGCTTCTTAAGATCCCCATATTCAAGCGCTACCTGAAACTCATTGATTACATCCCTTTTAAGGCGCCCACAATAAAAAACACCCGGCATATGCTTGAGCAGCTTGTGGAGAAGTCTCAGGAGCGGTCCATCGCCATTTTCCCTGAAGGGACCCGTACACTCAACGGAAAAATCAGTCCGTTCTACAGAGGTTTTATATATCTCTTCCGAACAAGCAACATAAGGATACTGCCGATCACTCTTAACGGCTTCTATGAGCTCAAACCTAAAAACAGGTTTTATATAAACCTCGGTTCCCACCTCGAAATAGTAATTCATAAGCCTATCCCAAGGGAAGAGCTTATAGACAAGAGCGATGAGGAGATAATTGATGCAGTAAGGGCTGTGATCGAATCGGGAAATAGTTGAAATGTGATATTTTTTTCATTAAGACCCCCTTTCATTTTCCCCCAAGGGGGAAAGGTAGATCAGCTCCTGCCCCCTTGGGGGAAGGTTGGGAAGGGGGTAGAGAAAGAATACTGAAACTCGAAAATATGACTGAAAAAAAAGATAAATGGATATTCATTGTAAATCCGATTGCCGGCAACGGCTTTGCCAAAACTCTTGTTCCTGAAATAGAAAAAAAGATAGCCAGCCATGGCATCGATGGAGAGATCGTCTTAACAGAACGTATCGGCCATGCAACAGAGCTTTCAAAGTTTTATTACGAAAAGGGATATAAAAATATCATTAGTGTCAGCGGCGATGGCACTCTCAATGAGATGGCCAGACCTCTGCTAAATAAAAAGGATGTGGTAATTGGCATAGTGCCCGCAGGCACAGGCAATGATTTCATCCAGATTCTTGGATTTCCCGGACGTTATGGTGAAAAGGAATGGGATATATTCTTCAGCAGGAATATTATTTCAATGGATGCCGGGCTTGTGAATGATAAAATCTTCCTTAACGGAATGGGACTGGGATTTGACGCTCAGGTTGCCGCTGAGAACTATACAGAGACGGGTGAAGTCAAAAAAGGAGGTCCTTTCAAGTATATCCTCCAGATTCTCAAGGTTCTCCTGTTCTTCAGGGAAAAAAGAATGAAGGTGCTTAGTGAAGGGGATCATCATGAGACCGATTGCTTTATAAATACAATTTCAATAGGCAGAAGGTTTGCCGGAAGTTTTTTCCTCACTCCGAAAGCACTGGCAAATGACGGTCTTCTTGATGTATGTTCCATCAGGAAGCTTAATCTTTTTCAGCGATTCAGGCTCCTTCTCAAAGTCCCTAAAGGAGAACATATTACTGACAGCAGGGTAAACTATTTCCAGACACCCGCCCTGGATATTGAATTCACGGAAAAGGTTCCTTTCCATGTCGACGGCGAACTCAATTTTGCAACAAATTTCAATGTGAAGGTACTCCCCGGAGCCTTCAGCATTATTTATAATCCTGATGGGAATCATTTCTTCAGAAAAGGATAATAACGGCAAAAGCTATTTTGCTTTCTTTGACCTCGACCGCACAATTGCAGATTCCGTAAGCGGAAAAGAACTCGCACTGGCTGCTTATAGAAGAGGCTTGTTGAAGCGGTATGACCTTGTATCTGCAATTTATATTTCCCTGGCACACAAAATGAAGCTGGTCAAACCGGCGAAAGCAATCTTCAGAATGGGAGAATGGGTTAAAGGTATCAGGGCTGAAACGATGGAAAACCTCTGTGCCGATGTTTTTACTGAAGTTCTCCTGCCCTCGGTCTATGCGCAGGCAGGTAATGAGATAAAGTTTCACAAGGATAAGAATGCAGGCCTGATAATCCTCTCTTCAACACTTGCCCCTGTTGGCAGAAAGATGGCGGAACATTTGGGTATGGATGATATTCTATGTACGGAGCTTGAAGCAGTCGATGGTCATTTGACCGGACGGCCTCGTGGAAATTTTTGCTTTGGAGAAGAAAAGCTGATAAGACTGAAGGAGTATTGTGAAAAAAATAACAGTAAACTGCAGGATGCATGGTATTATGGCGATGCATTTGCAGATCTGCCTGCATTGAGCATTGTCGGACATCCGGTATGCATCAATCCTGAACCGAGACTGGAAAGAATTGCAAAGAAAAAAGGCTGG
>JALONV010000015.1 GCA_025454755.1 Bacteroidales bacterium
CATCATGAAAAATCCATTCAAACAGCCATACCGGGAAACCGGAACACAAAAAAGCAAGATATATATGATCATAGGCTTCGGCCTGTTCATCTTCCTTTTTCTGTTCATTTTTAAACCTTTCGGATTGACAGGACTGAAACCTTTGCAACAGCTCTTTTTGACAATGGGTTTTGGAGCAGTGACTTCAGTTGTACTTATAGTGTATAAATTCCTGCTGGAACCTTTTGCTGTTAAAATGAAATGGACGCTGGGTAAACATATGATCTGGGATCTCATTATTGCATCCAGTATCGGGATAGCCAACTATTTCTATATCTTCCTGGTTTTCGACCAGCCTTTTTCAATTGAATATTTGCTCTACTCTATGTGGATAGCGGTACTCGTCGGGATCATTCCTGTCACTGTAAGCTATATCATTAATTATAATATGCAGTACAGGAACGCTTTAAAGGAGGCAGATATACCGGAAGAAAAGATCTTCTGGGATGATGAAGTCAGGCTGACAGCAGGTAATGAAAGAAATGTAATTAAAGTAAATCCCAGGGAGATACTCTATATATGTTCAAATGATAATTATGTCACAGTTGTTACCATTAAAGGCGAAACTCTTAATAAAACAACTATCCGGGGAACATTGATGTCAGTCGAGGAGGAGCTGAGCAGGAACACGCGATTCATGAGATGTCATAAATGCTATATAATTAACCTCGACTATGTTGAAAAGGTCACCGGCAACAGTCAGAATATGAAGGTCAGGCTCCGGCATACCGATGAATTAATTCCTGTATCAAGGGCAAAAACGGGTTTACTTACAGGAAGCTGACATTGAACTCCGGCTCTTCGGAAATAACCATTCGTCACACTTTTTAGCAGATCGCCACAGGCAAATATCAGGAAGCCACATTTCTCTTCAGTTGGCCACTATTGTCTTGCTTTTAGAAATATGCAGGAATAAATTTGACGAAAAAGGCTGAAATGCTCGATTCGTTCATACTTGGTTTAAGTTCCGGTTCCACCTGTCTTTTTACCTGCGGGATGGTAATCTTTCCATACCTGATGGCCGGAACGGCCGGGACCAGGAAAATCATAACCGATCTGTCTCTTTTCCTGCTCACCCGTTTTCTTGTCTATTTTATTCTTGCAACACTCGCCTTTTACTTCGGAAAGGTGATATTCACTTCCCCTGTTTTCAGGAATTACATCTCAGGGATATTATATATGTTGTTCTCGGGGATGCTGATCTGGTATGCAATAAGCCGCAGCCGCAAACCCGATTGTCCTGCAAAGATTGTTGAAACAGTGCATAACAGGAAGCTGGTCCCGGTTTTCCTTGGTGTTGTCAATAGTCTGGGTTTCTGCCCGGCGCTTATGCTAATCCTGACCAAAAGCGCTACTGAAGGAACAATTGTTCAGAGCTATCTCGCTTTCCTTGGCTTTTTTGCAGGTACTGCACTATACTTTATTCCTGTACCTCTGGCAGGAAAGATCAGGAGGAAGAAGGTGTTTGAAACAATCGGCGTAATGGCAACAGGAATTGCCGGTATAATATTTATGATCAAAGGTTTAACAAGCTTAATAGGAGGAATTATTTATGGATGAAGCCATTAAAAATCTGACAATGCGGAAATCATTCGGGAAGTCTATGCTGTACACCCTTCCCATGTTCCTGCTCACATTCATTCTTATGACGGGAGGCAGACCTGATTTTTCAGACAGATCAGGCACCATTGCTCTTTTAACAACTTTCCTGGGGCTTAACATTCTATACTTTCTTATGCATTACACAGGGAAGACTGATAAGCTCAGGGCAATTCTGTTTATAGTTTTCGCACTTACTCTCTCGTTCACGCTGATAAAGAACACGATTGACATAAGACAGACCATGACATATTCACAGGGCGACATTCTCGAATGTAACATGCCCTTCTGCCACCTGGTCATTCCCATGCTGATTCTTCCTGCAGCGTTTACACAATCCATAATTTATCCGGGAAGTATTCTCGGAGGTTTTGCCAGCATCTCGGCCATGGTTGTTCTGTGGCTCGCCGCCTCAGTTATCCTTGGAAGAGGCTTCTGCAGCTGGGGCTGCTTCTACGGGGGATGGGATGATGGTTTTTCGAGATTCAGGAAGAAACCCGCCATAAGGAAGATAAGCGATTCCTGGAAATGGATGCCCTTTGCTGTCCTGCTGATGGTGGCACTGACATCGGCACTGGCACTGACGCCAACCTACTGCGACTGGATGTGTCCCTTCAAAGCGGTAACTGAATTCGAGGAAGTCACAGGCATTGAGTCAGCTGCAAAAGCAGGCATATTCATTTCCCTGTTCGGAGGGTTTGTTGTCGTGCTTCCAGTACTTACCAAAAAGAGAACACAGTGCAGCTACCTCTGTCCCCTGGGTGCGATAAACACCCTTTCGAATAAAGTGAGTCCCTTCATTGTAAAAATTGACAAACAAATATGCAACGATTGTTATAAATGCGTCCAGGCTTGTCCTATGTTCGCACTTACAAATGATGATGTAAAAAAAGGTAGTGTATCAATTTTCTGTACAAAATGCGGGAAGTGTATTGATGCATGCCCGAAGCAGGCAATACATTACGGAATAGTCGGTGTACCTGCCAACAGGATGGTGAAATTCTCAAGGAATATTTTCCTTTTTGTCTCATTCCTCTTCATAGCCATTTTTGCTTCCGGCTCAATAATTACAGTAGTTAAAAGCTTTGTCAACCTATTTATTTAAGATACACCATGAATAAGATTAAAATGACTGCAGGTTTAATATGGGCTCTTTGCTGCCTCATCGTGATGATCATGCTTTACTTTGCATTGGGAGGCTTATCGGAAGGTTTTGCAAAGCTTCCCTTTATGAAACTGAATCCAAATACAAATGGTGGAGAGTTGGCTCAGCAGGTTGTTATGGATAACTGTACACTGATGATAAGAAAACCGGTTTTCGACGGACTTTTAAGAGAGAGGAATAAAGGTTTTGTTCAGATTGAATGGAAGGGAGATCTTCCCGGAAAAATCAATGATACAATTGATTATAATATGGACAGTTCACCTGATTTTGTCATCGGTATCATCGTGCCGGAAAATCAGGTGAACCTTGTTGCCCTTAATCCTAAAGTCAGGGATGTCGGGATATCTACTTCAACATCTTATGGTTGGGCAGCCAGGATAAATATTGATAAATAAAGAAATATTAATTCACTATGCCTCTGCTGCTTTTTGTTTCGATATGTCTTGCTTTCCTGTTTCTCATCTCGGAACTTATACTTGCAATGACAAAGAACACAGGGAATAAATCAACCTTCAGGAAAAGGGACAAAGGATCACTGGCAATCCTCTGGATAATAATAGGATTGTCACTTACAGCAGGTTATAATCTTGCAAGATACCATGACTGGCAGCCGGTAAACTACATTGCTGCCACTGCCGGGATAATACTGGTCATGACAGGATTTTCAATCCGGTGGATTGCCATTCTGCAGCTTAAAAAAACCTTCACTGTAAATGTAGCGGTCAGCGTCAATCAAATACTTAAAACAGATGGATTATATCGTATTGTAAGGCACCCCAGTTACCTGGGATTGTTCCTTATTATGACCGGTGAAGCTCTCACGATGAATACATTGATATCTTTTATTATCGTTTTTATATTGAGGAGAAATTGCTGGAGGAATTTTTCGGAGATACTTATCGTACTTACAAACTAAAAACCAGGCGAATCATACCTTTTATCTATTAATTAAAAATGCCGATGTTTTGCAGCCTTGTAGTAGTACATGTCTTGCAGGTCGTGCAAGTCTTTAAAGCCTCTAAAGCCTTTATTGCTTCTCTTTGATCTTTTATCTTTTGTCTTGGGTCTTAAGTCTTGCCCTCCCCATCTCCCACTCACCCTTTCTCACTCTCACTCTCACTCTCACTCTGTCAACCCTGCCTTCCCCGGCTTCGTGTGAACTCTGAGAATATCACCGATGCTGCCATACTTACATTTAGTGAAGAATAATGCCATGGTTATCAAGCTTGTAAGAGTAAATGGATTCTCCGTCCATGAGAGCTCCGAAGATCCTTATTTTATTCTTCGCTGAAGTATCAAGAAAAACACGGAGATCAGTATAAAAGACGTTTACATACAAAATGGCGCCCATGCTTGACTGGATCACCTTAGGATTATAGACATCGACACAATCGGGTGAACAGTAGATATTCCTTATTCCGAACCAGGCGGCAGCTCTGATGATCGTTCCAAGGTTGCCAGGATCCTGGACAGTGTCAAGAGCTACTGTTAGCCCTTTTTTCAGATCAGCAATATCGGTTTTGATTTCCGGCATTTCGATAACAGCCAGAGCATTATGAGGAGTCGTGAGAGAGCTTATCTTCTCTAGCTCTTCATAGCTTGCCGGAATTACTTCCGCTATTCCCTGTTTATGAACCTGAGGAATCGAATTGAGGAATTCGGGTTTTGCGACAAGCATCCTTACCGGCACCCTGGCTTCAAGAAACTCTTTAACCAGCTTGTCGCCTTCTATAACATAAAGTTTTTCCTCTTCCCTCGCCTTCTTCTTCTGAAGGGAGATGATAAAGGTTACTTTGGCTTTGCTTAACATTTCCTGAATTTGTGTTACTGGTTACTTGTTACAGGTTGCAGGTTGCAGGTTAACTGAACCTTGCACCCTGCACCGTGTACCCTGCACCGTGAACCAGGCAAACAAATATTTGATATATTTGCCTAACTCTTTGCAGTACAAAATTTGAAAAAATATCTCTCAAATAAAAATATATTTCCCCAGGGATCAATTTTCCTGTTTCTATTTTCAATATTATCTTTAATATCCTGTAATCCAACTAAGTATGTTCCGACTGGTGAAAACCTACTGGATGAAACACATATTATTATAAATAAGGAAGGTATCAAAAAAGCCGACCTGATGCCTTATGTCAAGCAAAAACCCAATAAAAGGATATTCGGCGCAAAGTTCCATCTCGGACTATATAACCTTTCAAATCTGGAAAAAACCAGGTGGCCTCATTCCTGGCTCAGGGAAATAGGAGAGGAGCCTGCCATCTTCGATCCGTACGCAACAGAAAAGTCGCGTGAACAGATAGAATCCTATGTAGGCTCCAAGGGCTATTTCGACAGTCAGGTCATGGAAACAATTGAAACAGCAAACAGGAAGTCGAAAGTATATTACAATGTCGACCTTAAAACGCCATACACTATCAGGAACCTGAGGTATCAGATTGATGATACAACAATCAGAAAGTGGTTTTACCGTGATTCTGTGAATTGCATGATTGAAAGAGGCAAGCCCTATGATGTAGACGTACTGCAGGGTGAGTTGTCACGTTTTGAAAGGTTTATCAAGGAACAGGGTTATTACAGTTTTTCCGGCGATCATATCTATTTCAACGTCGACAGCACAATAGGGAACCGGCAGGTAGATATTGTTTATGGTATACGAAAATTCGAGAAGATCGATGCCAATAACAATATCACTCTGGTGTCTCATTCGGTTTACCTGGTGAGGAATGTCTTTATATATCCCGACTTTATTCCGAAAGATGCACTTGAAGGAGGGGAAGCATACCGTCAGAACCTCGACACCACGTATTATGAAGGTTACTATTTCATTTCACCACGGAAAAAACCTGACATTAAATACAACCTGATTACCCAGTCGCTCTATATCAAACCGGGCAGTATATATAACCTGACAAGGACCGAAGAATCGCAATCGCATCTTCTTTCACTGAAGACTTTCAGGCTTGTAAACATTTACTACAATGAGGTGCCAGATCCGGTCGTGAAGCAGGGAAATCGTTTGACTCTTGACTGCAATATACAACTCACTCTGCTCACTCAGCAATCATTCAAAGTTGAGTTAGAGGGTACCAACTCTTCAGGCAACCTGGGTGGAGCGGTCAACCTGATATATCAGCATAAGAATCTTTTCCATGGCGCCGAGCTCTTCAATATGAAGCTCAAAGGAGCATATGAAGCACTCTCTCAGCAGAATTCAAAACTGCGCAGCACCCAGGAGTATGGAATTGAGACAAGTCTGCGCTTCCCGAAATTCATGGTTCCTTTCCTGAACAAGGAGCAGTTCATTAAGGAATATAATCCAACCACCACACTCCTTGCTGCTTATAACTGGCAGAAAATGCCGTTCTATAACCGGGCAATGGCAAATGCCACATTCGGATATACCTGGAATGGAAGTATGTTTACAACCCATATCGTCAATCCGATTCAGGTTAACTGGGTGGACCTGGTGTCGATCGATACGGCATTTGAAAGAAAGATAAATGCTTCTTCTTACCTGGCATACAGCTACAGGGACGTGGCAATAGTAGGAGGCAACTATTCCTATATCTTCAGTAACCAGAAAATCCAGAAATCAAGAGACTACTGGTTTGTGAGGATGAATGTAGAGGCTGCCGGCAACCTGACTGCACTGGCGAGCAAAGCATTTGGTCTGGATAAAAAGAACGGAAGCTATAATATTCTGGGACAGCCGTTCGCACAGTACATCAGAGCTGATATTGACTTCAGGTACAATGTTATAATTAATGATGTCAGCTCGATTGTGTACAGGGGATTCGTGGGTGCAGGAATCCCATATGGCAACTCCAGGGCATTACCGTTTGAAAAACAATATTTCGGCGGCGGAGCTAACGGCATCAGGGCATGGCAGGTGCGTTCCCTGGGACCGGGATCGTATATTCCTGACGATAAGAGTTTTCTGAATCAGACAGCCGATATTAAAATAGAAGCCAACGCCGAGTACCGCTTTAACCTGTTCTGGATACTTGAGGGTGCAATCTTCCTCGATGCAGGAAACATCTGGTCGTATAGCGAGGATACAGCCCGTACTGGTGCGCAGTTCAGGTTCAATAAGTTTTATGACGATATCGCAATAGGCACCGGAGCAGGATTCAGGTTCGATTTCGGATTTGTCCTTATGAGGGCTGATCTTGGCATGAAACTACGCGATCCCTGGATAAATGCAGGTACCAAATGGATTGCAGGGAACAGAGCATATAACTTCAGAGACGATTTCACAGTTGTCGTTGCAATCGGGTATCCCTTCTGAAAAAAGCCTGATTTACCTTTTAGTTTTTTCTAAGGAATTTGTAAATTGCAAATGTCTTTCTGCATTTTATGATGAAGCGTTTCTCATTTGAGCCCATCCGTGACTGGTTTGGATACACCAGGCGTGAAAGAAGATCCTCATTTTTTCTGCTTTTAATTATTGCCGTTGTCGCGGGAATCAGGTTCGTTGTACCTTCAAAGGAGGGGCCCGTGGAGATGGTCATCTTCGAACTGCCGGAGATAAGCCATGATACGATTAATAGGAAGAAACCGGAGTCAGCAAGTCAGAATTACACATCAAAACCAAACCGACAGATGATTTTTCAGGCAATCGAACTTAACACCTGCGATTCTGCCGCGCTGGAGGCGCTTCCCGGTATTGGCCCGGTTCTCTCCGCGAGGATAATTAAATACAGGAACCTGCTGGGAGGTTACTGGAGTGTGGAACAGCTTAAGGAAGTTTACGGGCTCAGTGAGGAGACCTTCAATCTTGTGAAAAAGAGAGTAAGTGCTGATGCAGGACTGGTGAGGAAGATCAATATTAATTCTGCCGACTATAAACAGCTGATGAACCTGAGATATCTTGAAAGAGATGATATTCAGGCAATTCTGAAGTACCGTGAACTTATGGGCAGGATTAAAGATATTGAAGAGTTGGTAAAAAACAAAATTTTAACTGAAGAGAAAGCAGAGGAGTTGAAGTGGTATTTGGAGTATTAAACTTCCATGCCAGCATTCATATTTTATATCACAGACCCCCATCCTGGCCTTCCCCCAGGGGGGAAGGGGTCTTTGTTGAACAATAATTAGAGCTGCGTGAATAAGAGGAAGTATATAAACGAATCAAAACAGTGTCATGGCGCTAATCTGAGTATAAAGAGCAATGCTAAAGAACTTCGGAAAAGAATGACTGAAGTTGAGAAGATTCTTTGGAAAGGGCTGAGAATGAAACAATTGAAAGGGATGTACTTCAGAAGGCAACACCCTTATGGTATTTATATATTGGATTTCTTCTGTTCTAAAGCAGGATTTGTTATAGAATTGGATGGTGAGATTCACCAATACCGCAAAGATTATGATGCAGCAAGAACTGAATTCCTGGAATCTACCGGATTAAAGTTAATCAGGTTTACAAATGATGATGTGATCAACAGGATCGATTGGGTCGTAGAAGAGATTACAAAACATTTATAGAGATATTCGTTTTAAAACACGAATTTCTCCTAACAGGCTTTTCCCCCCTTGGGGGGAAACGGGAAAGGGGGGTCGGTAATTAAATAAGGGAAATTGAAAGGGGGGTATTTTAAAATAAAATGGGGGAGGAGAAAAGAACCCATGCCCGGTGTTAACTTAAAGCCTGCGATTGTTGAATCCGTATGAAGAAACTATCGCTGAAAATGAACTTAATCTATATAGGGCTGCGGGCATGGGTCAGAGATTCCATTTTTTCATTAGCTGGAAGCCAGGCAGGAAATAATATCTGCCGGCTACTTACTGTCCATTGATTTCACCGGCAGATGGAATCCTTTCCAGACTTCTTGTGCAATTTCAGCCTATTCTTTTTAATGGAAACGGATCAATTCACGAATGGCAGTCATGAACCAACGGATTGCAGGTTAAGGGCAATTGGTTGTAAAAACTGTCATGCTGGGCGCCAGCCTTCTTTCTTCAGAGATCATCATAAGTTATAGTAATGTTAAATCCCCTTTTTTAGTTGGAAATTAGCATGAATTAATGTATATTTATATATTGCTAAAAGAAAGGACAAATCAATCCTAGATAGTTGTTAAACAGATAAAAAGGAGTATTATGGATAAATTATCGCCGTAAAAGTTTTGAAAAGATTTTTTCTATTTCTATCTTTGCGCCTCGTTTAAACAGAAATACTAATATGATCATTGTACCATTAAAAGAAGGCGAAAATATTGAAAGAGCTTTAAAAAAGTTCAAAAGGAAATTTGAAAAGACGGGAGTGATTCGTGAATTACGTTCGCGTCAGGCTTTTATCAAGCCTTCAGTACGCCGTAGGGAAGAAATCAAGAAGGCTCAGTACGTTCAGAAGATGCAGGAAAGCGAAGAATAATCCGCTTGCCTGTATTTATTCTCATTTAATATAATATTCCAGGGTTCCTTTATGGATCATAAGGAATCGTTCCTGCAGTATCTGCAAACAGAAAAGCGGTATTCATCGCATACGATCCGGTCATATCAGAATGACCTGGATCAGTTTTTTTTATACCTCTCGCAAAACGATATGCCGGTAAATCCTGCAGAAATAACTTCTCATCATGTCAGAGCCTGGATCGTCAGCATGATGGATAACAACATAACATCAGTGACTGTTCACCGGAAAATATCCTGCCTCAGGGTGTTCTTCCGTCATCTTCGGAAGGATGGGATTGTAAAAAGCGATCCCCTTGAGAAAGTCGTTCTTCCCAAGCGGAAGAAAACACTTCCGGTCTTTGTAGCTGAGGAAGCCCTTGATAAGCTTCTCGACGATAATGATTTTGGCAATGATTTCAGCGGGCTGAGAAACAGAACAATAATCGAATTGCTGTATCTCACGGGAATGAGAAGGGCTGAACTTATCGGACTGCAGATTAAGGATGTAGACCTTCATGAATCTACCCTTAAGGTCACCGGCAAGAGGAACAAGCAACGAATCATACCTCTTACCAAACCTTTCACAGCCCGGCTAGAAGATTATCTTAAGGCCAGGATTGAATTTGCCGTAGAAAAAAGCGGCGACTGGTTTTTCGTTACTGACAAGGGAAACAAATTGTACGACAAATTTGTCTATAACCTTGTGAGAGGCTACCTCTCCATGGTTACAACTATCGAGAAGAGAAGTCCGCATATACTGAGGCATACTTTTGCAACTCACATGCTTAACAGGGGAGCTGACCTGAATGCGATAAAGGAATTCCTTGGGCATGCAAATCTCTCAGCCACACAGGTTTATACACATAATACTTTTGAAAAACTTAGAAAGATATATAAACAGGCTCATCCAAGAGCATAATTGTAAATTAATAATCAGGAGGTACTACCATGAACATTCAGATTCATTCAGTGCGGTTTAATGCCGACAAAAAGCTAATCGACTTTGTTCATCAGAAACTGGATAAACTTACCCAGTATGGTGAGGATATTGTTAATGCTGAAGTATATCTCAGGCTTGACAAGGATCAGGAGAGGGAGAACAAAATTAGCGAAATCAAACTAGATCTCTCTGGTAAACCTTTATTCGCAAAGAGACAAAGCAAGACTTTTGAGGAGGCTACTGACAACGCAATTGATGCTCTTAAGAAGCAGATTACCAAGCATAAGCAAAAGAAGAGAGGTATCTGAAATCCGTGTTCATAAAAATATCCGGTAATTTTTTGAAATATAAAATATAAATTCATACATTTGCACACCGTTTTTTAAGGGTGAATTATGCCCTTTTTGGTGCGTTCTTTAAATTGCCGATGTAGCTCAGTTGGCCAGAGCAGCTGATTTGTAATCTGCAGGTCGGGGGTTCGAATCCCTTCATCGGCTCTTGAAAGTGTAAATGTGTGTCTTATAAGAATAACTCTGTTTCAAGAGGGGAGATACCAAAGTGGCCAACTGGGGCAGACTGTAAATCTGCTGGCGAATGTCTTCGTAGGTTCGAATCCTGCTCTCCCCACTTTGAACAGGAAAGACCGTAAGATCATTCAGTATTCCTGAACAGTTTTTACGGACTTCTTTGGACGATATCAGGCGGGAGTAGCTCAGTTGGTAGAGCATTAGCCTTCCAAGCTAAGGGTCGCGGATTCGAACTCCGTCTCCCGCTCACCTCAACAGGGAATTGAGTAATATGAAAATATTTTTTTAATTGATTCAGATAAAATAATTTTAATAAGCTTGGAGTTATGGCAAAAGAAAAATTTGACAGGACAAAACCGCACGTAAATATTGGTACTATCGGCCACATCGACCATGGTAAGACCACATTGACGGCAGCAATCACAATGGTCCTTCACAAGAAAGGTCTCTCTGATATCAGGGATTTCGACTCGATCGACAATGCTCCTGAAGAAAAGGAAAGGGGTATTACTATCAACACTGCTCACGTCGAATACCAGACAGCTACACGTCACTATGCACATGTAGACTGCCCCGGACACGCTGACTATATCAAGAACATGGTTACTGGCGCCGCTCAGATGGACGGTGCTATCCTTGTTGTTGCAGCTACTGACGGCCCAATGCCTCAGACACGTGAACATATCCTTCTTGCACACCAGGTTAACGTTCCCCAAGTGCTCGTTTTTATGAACAAGGTTGATATGGTTGAAGATCCTGAGCTTCTTGACCTCGTTGAAATGGAATGTCGTGATCTTCTTAACTTTTATAAATTCGATGGAGATAATTGTCCTGTTATCCGTGGTTCAGCACTCGGTGCAATGCACGGGGAGGCTAAATGGGAAGAAAAAGTTATGGAACTTATGGATGCAGTCGATGCATATATCCCAATTCCAAAACGCGAAAATGAGAAACCATTCCTGATGCCGGTTGAGGACGTGTTCTCAATCACAGGACGTGGTACTGTTGCTACCGGTCGTATCGAAACAGGCGTTGTCATTACAGGCGACGAACTTGAAATGATCGGACTTGGTACCGAAAAACGCAGAACCGTTTGTACAGGAGTTGAAATGTTCCGCAAGATTCTCGACAGGGGTGAAGCCGGTGACAATGTAGGTCTTCTCCTCCGCGGTGTCGACAAGAAAGAGATCAAAAGAGGTATGGTGCTTGCAAAACCGGGTTCAATAACCCCTCATACCAAGATCAAGGCTGAAGTATATGTCCTTAAGAAAGAAGAAGGTGGACGTCACACTCCGTTCCATAATAAATATCGTCCTCAGTTCTATATCAGAACACTCGATATCACCGGAGAGATTACTCTTCCTGAAGGAACTGAAATGGTAATGCCTGGCGATAATGTCACAATCACAGTTGACCTTATCTACCCGGTTGCCATCAACGTCGGACTCCGTTTCGCTATCCGCGAAGGTGGTCGTACTGTTGGTGCAGGTGCCGTTACAGAAATTCTTGAATAAGGTTTTGGATATTATATATGGTTTAGTTGAAACGTGATCACCACGTTTCAACACCATATAAGTATACGGGTGTAGCTCAGTTGGTAGAGCACTGGTCTCCAAAACCAGGTGTCGGGAGTTCGAGTCTCTCCTCCCGTGCGAATTTATATCAGTACTATGGGGTTAAAAACATATTTCAAGGAATCATATACAGAGCTGGTGCACAAAGTTACCTGGCCCACATGGAGTGAGCTTCAGAACAGCGCCGTACTGGTTATGGTCACAACTGCTATTCTTGCTATTATAGTTGCATTAATGGATTTGGCGTTCAGCAACATTATGGAAGGATTTTACAATATGCTGTTTAAATAAACGACTTGTTCCAAGATGACTGAGAACGTAAGAAAATGGTATGTGCTCCGGGCTATAGGCGGTAAGGAAAAGAAAGTTAAGGAGTATATCGACAGCGAAGTTGCACGCCTTAAGCTTGGTGAATATATTACACAGGTCCTGATCCCTATGGAAAAAGTATACCAGATCAGATCAGGTAAAAAGGTAAGCAAGGAGCGTACTTTCTTCCCGGGTTATGTGCTTGTCGAAGCAATCCTGGTAGGAGAGGTCCCCCACCTGTTGAGAAACATTCCAAATGTTATCGGATTTCTCGGTTCACAGAATGGAGAGCCTGTACCGCTAAGAAAAGCAGAAATAAACAGGATCCTTGGCAAAGTCGATGAGCTGAATGCCAGCGATGAGGAACTAAATGTTCCGTTCTTCGTCGGAGAATCGGTGAAAGTCATCGATGGCCCGTTCAACAGCTTCACGGGAATAATTGAAGAGGTTAATGAAGAGAAGAAAAAGCTTAAGGTGATGGTGAAAATATTCGGCAGAAAAACACCTCTTGAGCTTAGTTTCATGCAGGTTGAAAAAGAAAATTAATTAAAGATATTGGTGGTTATAATATTTATAATGCTTCCTGAATAGCCGCCAGATACTCGCAATAAACACGCAAATATTAAATTATGGCAAAAGAAGTTGCTGGACTGATAAAGTTACAGATTCGTGGCGGAGGAGCTAATCCATCTCCACCCGTGGGCCCTGCACTGGGTTCCAAAGGTGTGAATATCATGGATTTCTGCAAGCAATTCAATGCCAGGACCCAGGACAAAGCTGGAAAAGTCATACCGGTTGTTATTACAGTATATGCTGACAAATCATTTGATTTCGTTACAAAAACTCCACCGGTGGCTGTTCAGCTTCTTGAGGTTGCCAAAGATAAAATGGAAGACTTGAACTGTTTTACAATCGAGTCGGCCATGAAGATGGTAGCTGGCACCGCAAGAAGTATGGGTATTACCATTAAAGGTGATTTCCCGAACAAAATTTAACTAGGAGAAAAATGACTAAACTTACCAAAAACCGTAAGGCTGCCCTTGAAAAACTAGAAAAGGACAAGCTCTATACGTTGAAAGAGGCATCCACTATGGTCAAGGAGATGACCAAGACCAAATTCGATGCTTCCATCGACCTGGATGTAAGGTTAGGTATTGATCCAAGAAAATCCAACCAGATGGTTCGCGGCGTTGTTTCACTTACAGGCAAGCAGACACGTGTACTTGTACTCTGCAGCCCCGATAAGGTAAATGAAGCAAATGAAGCCGGTGCCGATTACGTTGGTCTCGACGAATATGTCGAAAAGATCAAAGGTGGTTGGACAGATGTGGATGTGATAATAACCATGCCATCCGTTATGGGGAAAGTCGGTCAGCTCGGTAGGATACTCGGTCCCCGCGGACTGATGCCCAACCCGAAAAGTGGAACCGTTACAATGGAAATTGGTAAGGCTGTTAAAGAAGTAAAGCAGGGTAAGATTGATTTCAAAGTAGACAAAAGCGGAATCATTCATGCCTCTATCGGAAAAGTCTCATTTGAACCTCATAAGATCGCCGAGAATGCCAAAGAGTTCATCTCAATGGTTAACAAGCTTAAACCGGCTGCAGCAAAGGGAACCTACATACGTAGCCTCTTCCTTTCAAGCACAATGAGCCCGGGTATTAAGATCGATCCAAAAGGTTTTGATGAATAATATTTAAACTCGGATATCAATTATGAGACGTGAAGAAAAAAATGCTATCATAGACAGCCTTGCTGAGAAATTCAGGGAGTACAGCCACTTTTATCTGACTGATACTGCTCAGCTCAATGCTGAAGATACAAGCGCACTGAGAAGGAAATGTTTCGAAAACGGCATCAAGCTTATCGTCGTCAAGAACACTCTCCTGAAGAGAGCACTTGAGCAGTCTGGTGTGAACTTTGAAGAACTGTTTCCGGTTCTGAAAGGTACGACGTCCATCATGTTTGCCAATGCCGGCAACACTCCTGCAAAACTCATTAAGGAGTTCCGCAGGCAGCATGATAAGCCTGTACTTAAGGCTGCATACGTTCAGGAATCAATTTATGTTGGCGAGAATATGCTCGACATGCTCGTCTCCATCAAAACTAAAGAGGAACTCATCGGAGATGTTATTCTCCTGCTGCAGTCTCCTGCCAGGAACGTTATATCAGCCCTGCAATCAGGTGGAAATAAATTACATGGTGTTCTTGAAACACTGTCAAAAAAAGAGTAATAATAATAATAGTATAATAAATTTAAAATTCAATAAAAATGGCAGATCTTAAGAAATTTGCAGAAGAACTGGTTAACCTGTCTGTAAAAGAAGTAAACGAACTGGCTAAAATACTTAAAGACGAGTATGGTATCGAACCTGCTGCTACAGCTGTTGCAGTTGCTGGTCCTGCTGCCGGTGGCGCAGCACCTGCTGCTGAAGAGAAATCAACATTCACTGTTTTTATGAAGAATGCTGGTGGACAAAAGCTTCAGGTGGTTAAGCTTGTCAAAGACATTACAGGCCTTGGTCTGAAGGAAGCTAAAGCAGTAGTTGATGCTGCTCCGGCACCGGTTAAGGAAAATGTATCAAAAGACGAAGCTGAATCTATTAAAAAACAGTTGGAAGACGCAGGAGCTGAAGTTGAACTTAAATAAGTCATACCTCATAGCTGGGTTATCATAGGTTTGGTCCCGATTTATCGGGACCAGGCCTTTTCGTTCTTTTAATTATACGTTCACTTAATCTTTTACTAAATGCCATCAAAAAATACCGAAAGAATAAGTTTCGCCTCAAGGAAAAACCAGCTTGATTATCCTGATTTTCTTGAAGTTCAGTTGAAATCGTTCTGTGAGTTCTTCCAGCTTGGAACAACTCCCGAAAACAGGAAAAAGGAAGGACTCTACAAGGTCTTTACCGAAAATTTCCCGATTACAGACACAAGAAACAATTTCGTTCTTGAATTTCTGGACTATTATATCGACCCTCCGCGCTATACCATTGAAGAGTGCATAGAACGCGGCCTTACTTTCAGCGTTCCCCTGAAGGCTAAGCTGAAACTCTACTGTACCGATCCTGAACATGAGGATTTCGATACTGTTATTCAGGATGTCTACCTGGGAACTGTCCCTTATATGACCGAAAGAGGAACTTTCGTCATCAATGGCGCAGAAAGGGTCGTTGTGTCACAACTGCACAGATCCCCCGGCGTATTCTTCGGACAGAGCATACATGCGAACGGTACCAAACTCTATTCGGCACGTATTATCCCTTTCAAGGGTTCGTGGATCGAGTTTGCCACCGACATTAATAACGTGATGTATGCATACATCGACAGGAAGAAAAAGCTTCCTGTGACTACTCTTCTCCGCGCAATCGGTTTTGAGAGCGACAAAGAGATCCTCGAGATCTTCAATCTCGCTGAAGAACATAAAGTGTCAAAAACCAGCGTTAAGAAACTTGTCGGCCGCAAACTGGCTGCAAGGGTTCTCAAGACATGGGTTGAAGACTTTGTTGACGAAGATACAGGAGAGGTTGTTTCAATCGAAAGAAATGAAGTGATCCTCGACAGGGAACTCGTAATTGAACCTGAGCATGTCGACCTTATAGTCGACTCGGGAGCAAAGGCTATCCTTCTTCATAAGGAAGATGCAAGCCTGTCGGATTACGCAATAATATATAATACACTTCAGAAAGATCCCTGCAACTCTGAGAAAGAGGCCGTTATCTATATCTATCGCCAGCTTCGCAACGCTGAACCGCCCGATGAGGCAACCGCCCGCGACGTGATCGACAAGCTCTTCTTCTCCGACAAGAGATACGACCTTGGCGAAGTAGGCCGGTACAGGATCAATAAGAAACTGGGTCTTAATACTGAAATGTCTGTTAAGATCCTTACCAGGGAAGATATCATTAAGATCATCGGTTATCTTATCGAGCTTATCAACTCGAAAACCGATATAGATGATATCGACCACCTGAGCAACAGAAGAGTACGCACCGTGGGTGAACAGCTTTATGCACAGTTTGGCGTTGGCCTTGCCCGTATGGCACGTACAATCCGTGAAAGAATGAATGTAAGGGATAACGAGGTCTTTACACCTGTCGATCTTATTAATTCAAAAACTCTTTCATCAGTTATCAACTCATTCTTCGGTACGAACCAGCTCTCGCAGTTCATGGACCAGACCAATCCGCTGGCAGAGATGACACACAAACGTCGTATGTCGGCCCTCGGACCCGGTGGCCTTTCGCGCGAGAGAGCAGGTTTCGAAGTCAGGGACGTTCACTATACACACTATGGCCGTCTCTGTCCTATCGAAACACCTGAAGGACCAAATATCGGTCTTATTTCTTCACTCTGCGTATATGCAAAGATCAATGACCTCGGCTTTATCGAAACTCCTTACCTGAAAGTTAACAACGGACAGGTAGATTTCAGCAGGGATGGAATAGTATGGATGAGCGCTGAAGAAGAAGAAGAGAAAATGATCGCCCAGGCAAATGCCCCGCTGAAAAAGGACGGACATTTTGAAGATCCAAGGGCAAAATGCAGATACGAAGCCGATTACCCGATTGAGGAAGTCAAGAAGATCGACTTCATGGATGTGGCTCCTAACCAGATCGCATCAATAGCTGCATCGCTGATCCCGTTCCTCGAACATGACGATGCCAACAGGGCGCTCATGGGCTCAAACATGATGCGACAGGCAGTTCCTCTTATAAATCCGCAGACTGCTATCGTGGGAACAGGCCTCGAGGCACAGGTGATCAGGGACAGCCGTATATTGTATGTTGCTGAAGGTGATGGTGTTGTTGAATATGTCGATTCAAATGAGATTGTCGTAAGATATACCCGCACTGATGAGGAAAAATTCGTCAGCTTCGACGATGATACAAAACGTTACGTTCTTCCTAAGTATAAAAAGACAAACCAGAATACCTGCATAAACCTGGTACCCATTGTCAAGAAGGGCGAAAAGGTTAAAAAGGGACAGGTGCTTACCGAAGGTTATGGAACAAAGAGGGGCGAACTTGCACTTGGGAGAAACCTGAAGGTTGCATTCATGCCCTGGAAAGGTTACAACTTCGAGGATGCTATTGTGATCTCCGAGAAGGTCGTTGAGGAAGACATGTTCACATCTGTTCATATCGATGAGTATCTTCTTGAAGTACGCGATACCAAACGCGGCCTTGAGGAACTGACATCAGATATTCCGAACGTAAGCGAGGAAGCTACAAAGAACCTCGATGAGAATGGACTCATAAGGATCGGCGCACGCATCAGGCCGGGAGATATCCTTATAGGGAAGATCACTCCGAAAGGCGAATCAGATCCGTCACCGGAGGAAAAACTCCTTCGCGCAATCTTCGGCGATAAGGCCGGCGATGTGAAAGATGCATCACTGAAGGCAGGGCCTTCCCTCGAAGGTGTTGTGATAGACAAGAAACTGTTCACAAGGGCTATCAAAGACAGGAAAGCGAAAGCAAGCGAAAAACCACATCTCGATAAGATCGAAAATGAATTCAACAAAAACTTTGAAAATATTAAGTCGAGGCTTGTCGACAAAATTTTCATCCTTGTCAACGGCAAAACATCACAGGGTGTCAAGGATTATCTTAACGTTGATGTCATTCCAAAGGGCAGTAAATTCACACTTAAACAGCTGCAGGAGGTCGATTTTCTGAATGTCAATCCAAACAAATGGACCACTGACAAGAAGAAGAACGACAGCATTAAACAGCTCCTTCATAACTATATCATAAAATACAAAGAGATCGACGGTAACTACAAACGCAAGAAGTATAACCTGACAATAGGCGATGAACTTCCTGCAGGTATTGTACGTTTGGCCAAAGTATATATTGCCAAGAAGAGAAAGGTAAAAGTCGGAGACAAGATGGCAGGACGCCATGGTAACAAGGGTATTGTTGCCAAAATCGTTCGCCAGGAAGATATGCCGTTCCTTGAGGACGGAACTCCTGTTGATATCGTTCTCAATCCGCTTGGTGTGCCTTCACGTATGAACCTCGGACAGATCTATGAAACTGTCCTTGGCTGGGCCGGACAGAAACTCGGACTTCTTTTCTCTACGCCGATCTTCGATGGCGCTACCATTGACCAGATAACCGAGTATACAGAAAAAGCCGAACTGCCCAAGTATGGTAAAACATATCTCTATGACGGAGGAACAGGCGAAAGATTCGACCAGCCTGCAACCGTCGGTATGATCTATATGCTCAAGCTTGGTCACATGGTTGACGACAAGATGCATGCACGTTCAATCGGTCCGTATTCACTCATCACACAGCAGCCTCTCGGAGGAAAAGCACAATTCGGAGGACAGCGTTTTGGTGAAATGGAAGTATGGGCTCTTGAGGCATTTGGAGCTGCACATATTCTTCAGGAGATACTTACGATAAAATCTGACGATGTTGTCGGACGTGCAAAAGCTTATGAAGCCATCGTTAAAGGTGAACCGATGCCACAGGCAGGTATACCTGAATCGCTGAACGTGCTGCTGCACGAATTGAGAGGTCTTGGCCTGAGTGTAATACTCGACTGAGACCCTGTTGGGATTTTTTAATTAATTGAATAAGAAAAAATTCAGTATATGTCATTCAGAAGAGATAACAAAACAAAAACCAGTTACTCAAAGATCTCAATAGGTCTTGCTTCGCCTGAAGAGATACTCGATCGCTCAAGCGGCGAAGTGCTGAAGCCTGAAACAATAAACTACCGTACCTATAAACCTGAGCGCGATGGTCTGTTCTGCGAGAGGATATTTGGTCCGGTTAAGGATTACGAATGCCACTGCGGAAAATATAAGAGAATCCGTTACAAGGGCATCGTATGCGATCGTTGCGGTGTTGAAGTTACAGAGAAAAAGGTGCGTCGCGAAAGGATGGGACATATATCTCTTGTCGTTCCGGTTGCTCATATCTGGTACTTCAGGTCACTGCCCAACAAGATCGGATACCTCCTCGGACTTCCGACTAAAAAACTTGATTCAATAATCTACTACGAAAGATACGTTGTCATCAATCCCGGGATAAAGGCGGCAGATGGTGTAAAACAGTTTGATTTTCTTACGGAGGAGGAATACCTTGAGATCACAGAATCTCTTCCAAAGGAGAACCAGTATCTTGACGATACTCATCCCGACAAGTTCATTGCAGATATGGGCGCTGAAGCTCTTTACAGGCTTCTCGGCCGTCTCGACCTCGACGAAATGTCATACTCGCTCCGTCACAGGGCAAACACTGAAACCTCACAGCAGCGTAAGAATGAAGCTCTCAAGCGTCTGCAGGTAGTCGAGGCTTTCAGGGATTCGAAGCATGTAAATAAGCCTGAATGGATGATAATTAAGGTTGTGCCTGTCATTCCTCCGGAACTGAGACCGCTCGTTCCTCTTGATGGCGGCCGTTTTGCTACCAGCGACCTTAACGACCTCTACAGGCGTGTAATAATAAGGAATAACCGTCTGAAAAGACTTATCGAGATAAAAGCTCCCGAAGTAATTCTCCGCAATGAGAAACGTATGCTCCAGGAAGCAGTCGACTCACTTTTCGACAATTCAAGAAAAGCAAACGCTGTTAAGACAGACGCCAACCGACCTCTTAAATCTCTGAGCGACAGCCTTAAAGGCAAACAGGGAAGATTCCGTCAGAACCTTCTCGGTAAAAGGGTTGACTATTCGGCACGATCGGTTATTGTTGTCGGTCCTGAACTTTATCTTCATGAATGCGGTCTGCCAAAAGACATGGCTGCTGAATTATACAAGCCTTTCATTATTCGCAAACTTATTGAACGCGGTATTGTCAAAACAGTAAAATCAGCCAAGAAGATCGTCGACAGGAAAGATCCTGTTGTCTGGGATATACTTGAAAATGTGCTGAAGGGACACCCAGTACTGTTAAACCGTGCTCCTACACTTCACAGGCTTGGCATCCAGGCGTTCCAGCCGAAGCTTATAGAAGGAAAGGCTATCCAGCTTCACCCGCTCGTGTGTACAGCATTCAACGCTGACTTCGACGGTGACCAGATGGCTGTACATCTTCCTCTCGGAAACAGCGCAATCCTTGAGGCACAGATGCTTATGCTGGCATCTCATAATATTCTCAATCCTGCCAATGGTGCGCCGATCACAGTTCCTTCACAGGACATGGTTCTCGGACTCTACTACATTACAAAAGGCAGGAAGAGCACTGAAGACGACAAAGTACGCGGTGAAGGCCTGACATTCTATTCACCGGAAGAAGTTACCATCGCTTATAATGAAGGACAAATAGACCTGCATGCAATTATCAGGGTGAAAGTCAACGACAGGATCGATGGCGAATTCGTCAACCATATAATTGAGACTACCGTTGGACGTGTGATCTTCAACCAGTATGTACCTGAAGAGGTGGGCTTTATCAATGAGATCCTTACCAAGAAATCTCTGAGGGATATCATCGGGCGTGTTCTGAAGCTTTCAGGAATGGCAAAAACTGCCGATTTCCTGGATGCGATAAAGAACCTTGGATTCATTTCGGCATTCAAGGGCGGTTTGTCATTTAACCTTGATGATGTTATCATCCCTGAGGAGAAAACCAAATTGGTTACCGAGGGTTATGAGCAGGTCGAAGAGGTGCTGAACAATTACAGCATGGGTTTCATCACTAACAACGAACGCTATAACCAGATAATCGATATCTGGACTCACGTTAATGCAAGGCTGACACAGTCGCTCATGAAACAGCTCTCAAATGACAAGCATGGATTCAATTCAGTATATATGATGCTTGACTCCGGAGCAAGAGGATCAAAAGAACAGATCCGCCAGCTGTCGGGGATGAGGGGACTTATGGCAAAACCACAGAAGTCGGGTTCTGCCGGTTCAGACATTATTGAGAACCCCATCCTTTCTAACTTCAAAGAGGGTCTGTCGGTTCTTGAATACTTCATTTCAACACACGGTGCACGTAAAGGTCTTGCCGACACGGCTCTGAAAACAGCAGATGCCGGTTACCTTACACGCCGCCTTGTCGACGTTTCACAGGATGTTATCATAAACGAGGAAGACTGCGGAACACTCAGAGGCCTTGTTGCAACTGCAATCAAGAAGAATGAGGAGGTTGTTGAATCTCTTTATGAAAGGATACTCGGACGAACAACCGTCCATAATGTATATCATCCTCTCACCGGTGAGCTCATCGTGGAAGCCGGTCAGGAGCTGACAGAAGAACTTGCCAGGAAAATTGAGGATTCACCGATTGAGCAGGTTGAAATACGTTCGGTGCTTACCTGCGAATCGAAAAAAGGAGTATGTGCAAAATGCTATGGCCGTAACCTTGCTACCGGACACATGGTGCAGAAAGGTGAGGCTACCGGTGTAATTGCTGCTCAGAGTATCGGAGAACCGGGTACGCAGCTTACCCTCCGTACTTTCCATGTTGGTGGTACTGCATCCAATATCACAACCGAATCGAGACTCGTTGCACGCTATGCAGGTATTGCAGAAATTGAAGAGTTGAGAGCAGTGCCGAAAAAAGATCCTGAAAAGGGCAATATCGAAATCGTTATCGGTCGTCTTGCCGAATTAAGAATTATTGACAAAAAGACAGGGATTGCACTCACTACGCATACAATTCCCTATGGATCAAAGCTTTATGTCAAGCCCGGACAGGAAATAGAAAAAGGCAAGCTGATCTGCGAATGGGATCCTTTCAATGCGGTTATCATTGCAGAGGTTGCCGGAAAGATCGGTTATGATTATCTGATCGAAGGTATTACATTCCGCGAAGAGTCTGATGAACAGACCGGATTCAAGGAAAAAGTGATCATTGAAAGCAGGGATAAGACCAAGAACCCTGCTATAAAGATACTTGCACCTAAAGGCGGCGAAGAGCTGAAGCTCTATAACCTTCCGGTAGGTTCTCACCTGGTGGTGGAAACCAATAAATCAGTTGAAGCTGGCGAAGTTCTTGCAAAAATACCACGCGCAGTTGGTAAGTCGGGCGATATAACAGGTGGTCTGCCGAGGGTTACCGAACTGTTCGAGGCACGCAACCCGTCGAATCCTGCAATTGTTTCTGAGATTGACGGTGAGGTTACATTCGGAAAGATAAAGAGAGGCAACAGGGAGATCACCATCAAGTCAAAAACCGATGAGATGAAGAAGTACCTGGTACCGCTTTCAAAACAAATACTTGTTCAGGAGAACGACTATGTGAAAGCCGGTATTCCTCTTTCCGATGGTGCAATCACTCCATCTGATATCCTTGCAATCAAGGGGCCGACAAAGGTTCAGGAATATATTGTCAATGAGATCCAGGAAGTATATCGTCTTCAGGGTGTTAAGATAAATGACAAGCATTTCGAGATTATTGTCCGCCAGATGATGCGCAAGGTTGAGATCGTGGATCCGGGTGATACAAAATTCCTTGAGCGTCAGGTTGTTGATAAGCTTGAGTTCATGGATGAGAACGACTGGATCTATGGAAAGAAAGTCATCATTGACGCTGGTGATTCACAGACACTTAAGCCTGGAATGATAGTTACCGCACGCAAGCTGAGGGATGATAACTCTGTTCTTAAGCGCAAGGACCTGAAGATAGTTGATTCCAGGGATGCTATTCCCGCAACATCGAGCCAGGTTCTTCAGGGTATTACACGCGCAGCACTTCAGACAAACAGTTTCTTCTCAGCCGCTTCGTTCCAGGAGACAACCAAGGTGCTTAATGAAGCCGCAATACTTGGGAAAGTCGACAGACTCGAAGGACTGAAGGAAAACGTTATTGTTGGTCATCTTATTCCTGCAGGAACAGGACAACGTGAATATAACAGCATAATCGTCGGTTCACTTGAGGAATATGAAAACCTTGTTGGCGGTAATCAGAGAGCTGAAGTTGAAGCAGAAGCAGAAGAGGCTGATTCGAAAAAATAATTTTAAAATCCAAAGCAATGGCAGATCCGAAAGAACAGAACCAGATCAGTATTGAACTGAATGAGGAAATTGCCCAGGGCATATATTCAAACCTGGCAGTTATAACTCACTCACCATCGGAATTCGTTATTGACTTTGTCCGGATAATGCCGGGCATTCCAAAAGCACAGGTAAAATCAAGGATAATACTGACACCTGAGCATGCAAAACGGCTTGTTTCTGCATTGCAGGACAATATTTCCAAATATGAATCGGTTCACGGACCTATCAAGGAAGTAAAAGGATCAGGACCTGTCATGCCTCTGAGCTTCGGAGGCCCGACAGCCCAGGCCTGAAATAATGCCATAATAACTCCAATTCAAAGCCGTCAGAGAATATCCCTGGCGGCTTATTTTTATTTGTTTTGATTTCAACGAAATAAAACCGTACTTTGCATGTTAATATATATGCATATCTGACATTTAAGAGATGAAAAGTTATACGACAGGCAAGATCCTGGTTGTTCTCAGTATACTGGCTGCTATGATTTTCTACAACAGCTGCGATAAACAGGAGAAATGTGGTTGTGATGGAGATATACTGTTTTCTGTCGATAGCCTGGTTCTGGATTATTCCTCTTTTTATATATTGTCAGAGGGCGGTTCAATCAGCTTCCAGTTAGGATATGATACCTATGTTTTTTGTAATCCTGTGCAGATGTACCAGGAGTATCTAAAAATAGATCAGGGTACCAGGATTATTCTCTACGGTGATGTTTATTGGGATTGCAATTATATAACTCAATCAAGTCAATCTTCATATTACAATTATTATAAGTATTATAATATCGATGTAACTAGAATGAAACCCTTAGATTACGGAAAATAGCAGGTTATCATGAGTCAGTTCATCGTATCCTTTGCAGGTGCCGGAAGAGTCGCCGGAGCTCTCTGCGGGGAAATGTTCCGCTCAGGGATAAAAATCCATCAGATAGTTTCGGAATCAGGATCAGACGGACGACCACTCGCCAATGTCTGCAATGCTGAATGGTCGTCAGAACTTTCGTTTGATACATCTAACCAGGTTATAATAGTTGCTGTTCCCGACCATAAGCTCAAAGAAGTTCTTTCTTCTATCATCTGCCCTGCTGAGTGCGTTGTTGCTCATACTGCCGGCAGCTATGGGCTTGAAGTATTTCCTTCAACTTTAAGAAAAACCGGGGTGTTCTATCCTCTGCAAACCTTTTCAAAAGGAAGGAGTGTCAGCTTTAACAACCTTCCTTTTCTTACAGAGGCATCAGATGATGAAACAGGAAAGATACTTCATGACCTTGCCAGGTCAATAGGCGGGAAGGTTCATTTTATTGATCATGAGCAGAGGAAAGTGGTTCACCTTGCAGCCGTCTTTGTGAATAATTTTACGAATTACATGCTTGCTTCAGGAAGTGAAATTGCAGGCAGGGCAGGTCTCTCACTTGAGATTTTTGAGCCGTTGATCAGGGAAACTATTGCCAAAGCCCTTGAAAGCGGACCGGAAAAGTCACAAACCGGACCGGCAATCAGAAATGATCATAACACTATTGAAATGCATCTGGAATTATTATCTTTCTCTCCTGAATTGCAGAAAATTTATAAAGAATTGACTGATTCAATAATTAAGCATTATAATAAGCGCTGATAATGACAAACTTCAAGGAAGGACTTGCCGGGGTAAAGGCATTTATTTTCGATATCGACGGTGTTCTGTCGCTTCAGACTATAAGCCTGAATGCCTTCGGTGTGCCAAACAGGACCGTTAACCTGCGCGACGGATATGCATTGCAGCTTGCCGTTAAAAAAGGTTATCATATTGGCATTATTTCCGGCAGCAATTCAAGAGATTACCTTAGAAGACTTAAACAACTAGGTGTCACTGATATCTTTCTGAACAGCAGGAACAAGCTTGACCATTATAAGAATTTCAGAAAGAAATATGATCTGAAGGATTCTGAGATACTGTTCATGGGTGACGATATACCTGATTTTGAGGTGATGAAGAGAGCCGGCGTTCCGGTTTGTCCTTCTGATGCCGACAGCGAAATACGGCAGGTCTCCCTCTATATATCTGATAAAAAGGGAGGGGAAGGATGCGTCAGGGACGTTATTGAACAGGTGCTCAGACTGCATAATGACTGGATGGACTCGGATGCATTTTCCTGGTAATATGAAAGAATTTTTAGATCTGATCAGGTGGAAAAACCTTCTTATTGTGATCCTTACAATGGTCCTGATGAGATATTTTGTCATTGCGCCGCTTCTGAGCATGATATTGGTAAACCTTGTTCAGATACCTGACCATGCAGTTCAGATGACCCTCCAGCTCCCGTGGTACGATTTCCTGATTCTGGTAGCCGCAACAGTCTGCATCACAGCAGGAGGATATGTAATTAATGATTATTTCGACATAAGGACTGACCTGATTAACAGGGGCAAAGTAATTGTAGGAACGAGAATATCAAGACAGAAAGCGATGATGTGGCACTCGGTTTTCAACATTGCCGGAGTGGCTGCAGGATTCTATGTTTCTGCACGCGCCGGATATTTCTGGATGGGAATACTTTTTATTCTGGTATCGGGGTTGCTCTATTTCTATTCGGCAAGCTACAAGCGTCAGTTCCTTCTGGGAAATTTAATTGTTTCGGTACTTACAGCCATGGTACCGCTGCTGGTCATCTTTTATGAATGGCCTCCGGTCTACCATTATTATACTGTAAATGCAACCAGTATGCCCAGACTCGATTTCCTCTTCTTCTGGATAGGAGGTTTTGCACTGTTTGCTTTCCTGACGACACTTGCACGTGAGATCATAAAAGATATAGAGGACTTTGAAGGCGATATGGCATATGGCCGCAATACCATTCCTGTTGTGACAGGCATCCCGGTTTCAAAGATTATAGCAATAAGCCTTGTGGCCATAACAATTATTCTGCTCTACCTTGTTTGGTTTTTCTATGTACATGACTGGATCACTGTTGTATATTTATCTGCTGCAATCGTCGCACCCCTGCTTTTTGTGATCTACCAGGTATCAGCCGGGATTGACAAAAAGCAGATCCATCGTGCCAGCAACATTATGAAGCTGGCAATGCTTACCGGCATCCTCTATTCGCTGGTCGTTAAAGCAATAATTACCTGGAATCTGATTGGAAATGCTGATTGACGACCTCAACAAGTACAGAATAATCCTTGCTTCCCGGTCCCCCAGGCGGCAGCAGCTGCTCAGGGAGCTGGGATTGAAATTCGATGTTGTCGTAAGGGATTTTAACGAAACATACCCAGACAGTCTCAGAGCTGAAGAGATTGCTGAATACCTGTCTTCCATAAAAGCAGAGAATTTCAGGGGTGAAATATCAGATAATGAGATTGTTATTACCGCAGATACCATAGTATGGTGCAATGGCAGAGTATTGGGGAAACCCGAAAATCACAATGATGCCCGGAACATGATAAGGCAGCTTTCAGGTGTCACTCATGAAGTGATAACCGGAGTAACTCTCTTTTCACTTAAGAAAAAGAATACATTCAGCGAGTCAACAAAAGTGACTTTTGAAAAACTGACCAACAGCGAGATTGATTTTTATATTGAACATTATAAACCTTACGATAAAGCGGGGGCATATGGAATCCAGGAATGGATTGGCGTTGCTGCCTGCAGCCGCATCGAAGGATCATATTTTAACGTTGTGGGATTGCCGGTGCAGAAATTGTACAGGGAACTGAAAGAGTTTCTAAGATAAAAGATAAAAGACAAAAGATAAAAGATGAAAAGAATAATTATTGGAACAGTACTTTTAACTATTGCGCTCTTTGCAAATGCCATACCCGATGAGGGCATGTGGATACCCATCCTGATCGAGAAATACAATATCAGGCTGATGCAGGAGAAAGGATTCAAACTTACCGCTGAAGATATATATAGTGTCAATAAGGCCTGCATGAAGGATGCAGTGGTAAAATTCGGAGGAGGCTGCACAGGTGAGCTGATATCTTCAGAAGGTTTGCTGATCACAAATCATCATTGCGGTTATGGCGCTATCCAGCGGCTGTCAACTATTGAGCACGATTATCTTGCAAATGGATACTGGGCAATGTCGCGCGAAGAGGAAATTCCCAGTCCCGGATCATTCATAACCATTCTTAAGAGCATGGAAGACGTGACCGACAGGATGATGAAAGGAATAACTGACGAGATGGACAGTGAAGCCCGTCAGAATGTGCTTAATGCGAATTCTGATGAGATCAGGAAAACTGCCATTGAAGGAACACATTATACTGCAATGATCACTCCTTTTTATATGGGGAACCAGTATTTCCTGATGATTTATGAAACTTTCAACGATATCAGGTTTGTGGGAGCTCCTCCTTCAGCCATAGGAAAATTCGGAGGAGACACAGACAATTGGGTTTGGCCTCGTCACACAGGTGATTTCTCGGTTTGGAGGGTTTATGCCGGAAAGGATAACAAACCGGCCGAATACTCAAAAGACAATGTGCCTTACAAACCTCTTTACCATTTTCTGATTTCGCTTAAAGGCGTGCATGAGGGCGACTTTACCATGGTATTAGGCTATCCGGGATCAACATCTGAATATGTTCCTTCCTATAATGTTGACATGGTGAAAAATTATATCAATCCAAAGCGAATAGCTATCCAGACGACTAAAATTGAGATCATGGACGCTGCAATGAATAAAGATCCGCTCATCAGACTTCAGTATTCGGCAAAGGAATTTGGCATTGCTAATGGATGGAAGAAATCGATAGGAGAGAACCAGGGCCTTGAAAGGATGAAGACCATTGAGAAAAAGCAGGAATTTGAAAAACGCCTTACGGAATGGATAAACGCGGATGAAAACAGGAAGGCTAAGTATAGCAAACTGTTGCCTTCATATGAAAAACTATATTCTGAACTAAAGGATTATTCGCTTGTGAGCAGTTTTACAAGCGATGCTTTTTTCAGTACCGGCGCAGAAGCTGTAGGATTTGCACGTAACATGATGACCCTGGCTGGATTGTATGAGGGTACTCCGTATGAAGCAAAGATCAGTGTGGTCAGGAGCGAACTGCTTTCAGGAGCCAAAGGATTCTTCAAGAACTATAACCGCGAAACTGATAAAAAACTGTTTGTGGCTGTTATGAAGATGTACGGCGAGAATCTGGATCCGAAGTGGCAGGCTCCCGAATACATTAAAATAAAGAATTTCTGTAAAGGTGATTTCCAGGCACTTGCAGATAAGGTTTATCCGGCAACGATATTTGCCGATGAGGCAAAATTCACTGCGTTTGTCAGTGCGTTCAACAAGGGCAGTGTGGCAAAACTTCAGAAAGATCCAATCTACAGGCTGGCAAAAAGCGCCAGCAATTTTATCTCTGAAAATATAAGAGGCGAGCTTAACCGGTTATCATCTGAGATTCAGAAGCTGAATCCGCTATACATGAAAGCTCAGATGGAATTTGACAGGGACCGTGTTTTCTACCCCGATGCCAATTCAACTCTCAGGGTAGCCTACGGAACAGTCAAAGGTTATTATTCAAAAGATGCAGTCTATTTCAAGCATTATACTACACTCAAGGGTATAATTGAGAAGGATAATCCGGAGATATTCGATTATGATGTCCCTGACAGGCTCAAGCAGCTTTATACCGCAAAGGATTATGGAAGGTATGCACAGGAAGGAGAGATTCCAGTCTGCTTCATTGCAGATAACCATACTACCGGAGGAAATTCAGGCTCTCCCGTGTTGAATGCCGACGGCCACCTGATAGGCATAAACTTTGACAGGGCATGGGAAGGTGTTGCCAGTGATCTGGCCTATAATCCTGACCAGAGCCGTAATATAAGTCTCGATATCCGCTATGCTCTTTTCATAATCGATAAGTTCGCGGGCGCTGTTTACCTTCTGAATGAGATGACGATAGTGGAGTAATCAGAACCGGATCGTATATTTCACCTTCACCCTGGCCTCATAGGTTTCAGGAGTGAACCTTTCCATCGGATCAATTGCAGGAGAGTTGAATGTAAGAAATATCTCCTTACCCGGCTTTATGATCCACTGGAACCTGGACTGCCATCCGATCCTTTCGGTCTTGTTGTCGTATTGGGCAAAATTTGACCACAAAATATTCGGACTGAAAAGGAAATTCAGATTTGCACGATAGATCCTTGTTACGAAATCTCCTTCTTTCAGATCTACCCATCTGTGTTCGGCATCCAGACCCAGATAAACTGGTACAATGATCTTGTAGCCTGTCTGGATAAGCAGATCGGTTCTGTTTCCGGAATAAAACGTTCCAAAACCCAGCTTTGCCAGAGCCCAGAAATTTCTTTTCCTGGCTGAGGTTATTGTCAGGGCATGTCTCCAGAAGTAATAATCATCTGCAGGTATTGATATTGACCTGAAAATCTTAAATGGCTCCTCAAGTTTCTCAAACTGGTACTGGGAGGTGGCTGAGATTAAGTCACCGCTCAAAAATGTTATTGAAAAGTAATTGAGATTTATTTCTGCAGTCAGGAGGTCATTCGTTTTGATACTATAAATAAAAGAATAGTCTGCTCCGCTTTTTACCTGGAGTATGGGAGAGTTCTCCGGACGCGGGCCAAATGTTATCCCTCCATAAATGTCCCCAATACCTGTCCTTGGTACAAATCCAAGACCCGGCAAAAAACTATCGCCAATCTGCAGATAGCCAAACCTGAAGTTCAGAAAATCATTGGGATAGTTCAGTTCAGTCCCGAACGAAAAATCATTTCCCTTAAGTCCGGGTGTGAAAGATTTAACGCCATACAGGCTGTAATTTATATTCTTGTTGCCCTTGAACTCTGTGGTTCCGAGTTTAATATCTAACCCGGCGACTGAGTTGGCGGCATCTGATGATGCATTGCCGTTGGTACCTATAATGCCTATTGATGATTGCTTCCCAAGGTCAAGAGAAACCCTGCCAATTGTATATCCGGGATTATCCCATGCGTTATCATCTTTTATGTGAAGAATTCCGAAATTCCATCTGCCCGTTTTACCTGTAAACTTACCCCCATACTTAATTGTCACAGGATTGCCGAGGCTGTCCAAACCTATTCTTCTTGAGAAGAATGGGATCATTGAAGTTTTCTTGGTGTTGTCGTCATCACCGTTGAAACCAAAGTTGAAATAATTTGATCCGTCAAGAAAGAAGTCACGTTTCTCAGGGAAATAAAGTGAAAAGCGTGTAAGATTTATCTGTTTTTCATCTACTTCGGTCTGTGCAAAGTCGGTGTTGGCTGTCAGCGCTATTTTAAGCGAGGGTGTCAGCTGATAGAAAGCATCCATGCCGATATCAATAACAGGATCAGGCTCAGCATTGTCTTTCTTGCTGAATCCTCCGGTGACATAAGGTATAACATCAAGGCCTATGCCCTGTGTCATACCGGTCATTCCTGTGAGTCTGCCTGCGTCTGATACCTGGAATTTATCTGAATTTAATGATGTAGCAGGCCAGGTGGAAGTCTCCGATTTTCTTTTTATGTACCTGATGCATTTTAATCCCCATGTATCAGATGCCTTATTAAATCCCATTGTCTTGAAAGGGATTATAAGTTCTCCTTCCCAGCCATTTTCGGTTATCTTCGCTTTCCCGTCCCAGATGCCGTCCCAGGCTTTATTGAAGTACTTTCCATTCTCATTGATCAGTGCATCTCCAATGCTTCCTCTGGGTCCGAGCTGGAACCAGTAACCGCTTCTACCGTCGAGGAAAGTATCAAATATTATCTGGATCCTGTCATCTTCTCCCAGGCTTACATCCCTGGCCAGCTCCTTGGCAATTATCCCTTTTGGATCATCAAAGCACCTGATGCCTACATAAATGTTGTTGTTATCAAAGAGAAACAGGAATTCTGTTCTTTCGGTAATCGTATCCCCGTTTTTTGGCTCTTTCTGAAAAAAATCACTTACGACAGCAGCACTTTCCCATGCAACATCTCTTACGAATCCGTCAATTGCAGGGGCTTTTTCAGTAAAAACAGCCCTGATCTCCGGTTGTGCCAGAAGCTGAGGTGTAAAACAAACTTGAAGTAAGAATATTATTAATGAAACATGGAATGTACATCTTTCATTTGCAGCATAGAAGATCTTCCCCATCCCTTTGTTTCAAATATTGGTCATTAATTGATCTGCAAATATATTTGTTTGGATAAATTCTAATGGTATTCTTTAATTATTTGTACGGATTTTCTTTCTTGATTTCATTTCTGATATTGCTCAGCCATTTCTGAATGGGAGCAGGAAATGTAGCAATGTAATCATCGATAGTCAATGGTAAAGAAGTCTGTTTCATATTATTTTTTAAGTCGTATAAATTATTTTATTTATGATTATCTAAAATTATTAACTTTCACAATCAAATCTTTGGGAAAAATGAAAATAATTGCTGACGACAAAATACCCTTTCTAAAAGGAGTTCTTGAACCTTATGCTGAAGTGGTATACCTTCCGGGCAAGGCAATAACCAGAAAAGCACTTGCAGATGCAGATGCCCTGCTTACAAGAACGAGAACTAAATGCACCGAAGCTCTTCTGAAAGGGACTAAAGTCAGATTCATCGGGACAGCAACGATAGGCTTTGACCATATCGACACACAGTTTTGTGAAAAAAGCGGGATCGTCTGGACAAATGTTCCGGGATGCAATTCCACATCAGTACAGCAATATGTTGCTGCAGCTCTTCTCAAAATGGCTTCCGAATTCAGATTCTCCCTGAAAGGAAAAACGATTGGCATCGTAGGTGTGGGAAATGTAGGGTCCAAAATCCAGAAGCTGGCAAACTTACTGGGCATGAACGTTCTTCTTAATGATCCCCCGCGTGCCAGGGCAGAAGGCGAAAAGAATTTCGTCAGCCTGGGAACTGTATTGTATGAATCTGATATTGTGACACTTCATGTACCGCTCAACGTTGTAGGTGAAGACTGCACCTGGCACCTGATAAACGAAAAGAGCTTCAAGAAGATGAAAAAAGGGGCATGGTTTTTTAATACATCACGGGGAGAGGTGACTGAGACTGGGGCTCTTAAGAAAATCCTTTCTGCGGGCAAGCTTGCCGGCGCAGTACTTGATGTGTGGGAAAATGAACCCGACATTGACCTCGACCTGATGGGTAAAACCTTCCTTGCGACTCCACACATCGCAGGGTATTCAACAGATGGAAAAGCAAACGGCACTTCAATGGTAGTGAACGCATTGTGCAAGCATTTCAGCCTGCCTCTTGAAAACTGGTATCCTGATAATGTCCCGGCTCCGGGACACCCGGTATTCCCTGTTGATGGCATCGGAAAGACCAATGAAGATATAATCAGGATGGCAGTGAATCATACCTATAATATTGAGGAAGATAATATCAGGCTGAGATTCTCTCCGTCTGATTTTGAGAAGCAGCGTGGTGAATACAGGGTGCGAAGGGAATTCAATGCCTTTACAATCAGGCTGAACGGTGGAACAAAGAAAGTGCGGAAAATGCTGGAGGGACTAGGATTCAGGGTAGTATAAGGAATCTGCTCAACAGGGTAAGGAATCTTTGCTCTTCAATTTTTATCTTTCTCATCCCGGGCAAACTGCTTTACCTGGTAAACAAACGCCTGGAGTTTTGTATCAAGAGCGACGGTATCCGAACCATCATAGGCAATGTTGATGAACGGCATATTATCGTGATCCTGGCGGAATGTATCACTGACAGATGCTACGACAGTACCAGGCATGCAGGTGAACGGCAATATTGCAGCCACACCTGAGATGCCTCTTTTTGCTAAGGCTGTGGAAAGGCCCATAGCTATCGGCGGATCACCATCATAAAACTCATTCACATACGTGTTGCACAAGCTCAGTATTTCATGGAGCGGAATATCTTTTTCATGATCTGTGAATTTCTTTATGCCATTCAATAATGAAGCAACAATCACTTCCTGTCCAATACCCTGTATCGTTGACTTCACAACTCCCTTCCTGTCATTTTTCCATCTGCTGTCCCTGGTGAAACGATAAGTAGAATATGTGATCCACTCCGAGAATGGTCCAATAATGACCTCAGCGCCAAGATCCTCAAGACGGTTTGCGATGTTGCCGTTACAGCCTGCATTATCGCGCATGAAGATTTCTCCCACGACCACCACAACCGGTCTGCGGTGACTTCTGTCGATTTCAATTTTACGGAAATCATTTGCTATATCGACCAGCTGCCGGTGAAGCCCCCGGGAACCATTCTCTATGCACTTCTCAATTTTTTTTAAGGCATCTTCATAGATCTTTTCGGTTTCACCCTTGTGCAACTCATATGGTTTTGTCTCCCTGAAGATCTTTCTTAAATAATCGAATGCAACAAAACCCTTCCACGCGTTGATCCTGAATTTTGTGCCATGTTCCCCTGCTATATCCGCATAGGAAGTGTCATTTGAAGGCGTTATAAGCTCGGCTTTTTCGAATCCCAGTCTGTCAAACAGGATCCTGTGAAACTGGTTGTACTGACCGAACCGGCAGGGACCATTATGATCGGGCATGAAAAAGCTCATCTTTGAAGGATCGGCTCCGGGTTCCTTGAGCTTTCTGATGAAACTTCCTGTGGTGCATATCATCGGAAAACACTCTTTGGATGAAGTATATTTTCTGCCTATGGCTAAATCTTCCTCGGTCAATTTGGGAAGTACTTCAGAGGGAACCCCGACGCTTCTTGCCGCGGCTGCTATCATATAGGCTCCGTCATGCATATACGGAAAATAGAGCATTCTTTCTTTTGGAGGGGAAGTGGGGCTCGGTCTTGGCCTGAAGATCTGCACCTCCTTTTTCTCATTCTGCTCCGATCCTCTGAGGCTGTCGAGAAATGCCTCAATCCGTGTCACCATACCTGCATCTGCAGAATGCTCATCAACTTCCAGGTGAAGGAAAGGCTTTCCTTTAAGCTCCTCAGTAACATAATGCCAGATAAAGGAATCGGGTCCGCAACGGAAATTACTCAGGTATACTGCATAAAGTCCGTCTGTTTTTGCAACATGCTGTGCTGCAGCAATTATCTTCTGCCCGTTTGGCCAGTACATGTTCCTGTAGTTCTCAAAGATCTTGGTAGTATTAAGATCGAACATATCCAAAGGTATGGGCATAACATTCTGACTTAAAAGCTTTTCAACCAGTCCCAGATTCAGGTACTGATCGCTGCTGTTATACGGCCTGCCAAGAAGGACTACAGGACGACAGTTTGCAGGGATATTTAAAAGCACATCACGGCCATACTCTATAAGCTTCCTCTCAAAGGAAACCTGTACTGAATCGGCATAATATACCGCTTCCCTGATCTCTTTTTTCCTTATCCCGAACTTCTCACAGAAGTAGGCTGTCATTTCCTTGATGAGTGCGCGTTCAAAATATCTGAAATGCAGTGTCGGGATCAGAAGCTTTGACTCATCCACTTTTCCTTTCAGAGCTGCTTTCACCATGAATGGATATGTCTGTATCCATGGACAGTTGCAGTTGGTTGTCTTCTCATAACCCCTGAATTTGGCGTTGACGATGAATGGGAGGAAGATATAATCCACTTCTTTCTCTATAAGATCGGTAACATGGCCCAGCATTAGTTCGACAGGCAGACAGGTTTCAGCTGTGATGGCTTCAATGGAACGGGTGATCAGCGGTTTGTCTGATTCCTTTGAAATGACAACGGTGAATCCCAGCTGTTCAAAGAAAGTTCTCCAGAACGGGAACTGCTGATAAAATACCATAAGAGCCCTGGGAATTCCAATTGTCGTGTTTTTCCATTCCTTTGGCTCTTCATAACCCTCCATCAGCATTTCTGTTCTTTTCAGGAAAAGATTCGGGATATTGCCTGTATCCTTCTTCCTGCCGTCAGTCTCATATTTTTCGCACCTGCCACCATAAAACAGGGATTTTTTCTCGCCGGATATCTTTACCTTTCTTATTTCGCAGTGATTCGTGCATCCCTGACAGGTAAACATGCTGATCTCGTAAGGCACATTGCGTATGCCAAAGCCCTTGAAAGTTGTTTTTTGATCTTTGGCCATTGCCCTCTGGGCGAGTATTGCTGCCCCAATAGCTCCGGTCACGTCGTAATGAGGAGGTATGATGATCTTCTTTTCCAGTACCTCTTCAAATGCAGCCACCACGGCTTTATTATTGGTAACTCCTCCCTGGAAGAAGATCTTGTTGCCAATTCTTCGTTCTCCAACTACTTTCTGGAGGTAATTGTAAACTATTGAATATGCAAGCCCACCAACAAGATTCTCATTCCTGGCTCCCTTCTGCATGAATGAGTTCAGATCGGATTCCATGAAGACAGTGCATCTGTCGCCCATCTTCAGGGGAGCCTCAGATTTCAGGGCAAGGTTGCCGAATTCTTCAACTATATTGATTTTAAGTTTTTCAGCCTGTTCTTCAAGAAATGATCCCGTTCCTGCAGCACATACCTTGTTCATTTCGAAATCGATAACCACTCCGTTCTCAATGCTGATATATTTTGAATCCTGTCCGCCAATTTCAAAGATCGTATCAACTGTAGGGTCATAATCTATGGCTGCGGTTGCCTGAGCCGTTATTTCATTCTGAATTGTATCAGCACCTATGAAATCTCCTGTCAGATATCGGCCTGAACCTGTTGTACCGGCTCCGATAACTTCCACATTGTCTCCGACTTCATTATAAATTTCAGTCATTCCCTGCCGGATGGCTTCCAGCGGTTTGCCGGCAGTTGGAAGATAGCGCCTTGCAACCACATTATGCTCCTTATCAATAAGTACAACATTGGTGCTCAGGGAGCCTACATCCACACCAAGATAAACGGGCATTCTTTCCTTTCCGTTTAACCTTATATTCACATCCTTGCAGTATATGCTTGCGGATTCTTTTAGTTTAGGAAGCGTTACAAATGACGTAGAGTCTGAGCGAAGATATTCCTTAAGGTCCTCAAGTCCTTTGAAGTTTTTCATTTCAAGGTTGTTGTAGTGGGCATACATGACTGCCCCAATTGCCCCCATCGAGGCGTGGTATTCAGGAATAATGAGCTCTCCTTTCCCCAGATCAAGGATATCACTGAATGCTCTTACCATTCCGGTATTTGCTGCTACTCCACCTGAAAAAACTATTGGTTTCCGTATCTCCTTCGATCTTGCGACATTGCTCCTGAAATTGCGTGCAAGGGCAAAGCAGAGACCGGCAACAATATCATGTAATGGAGTTGCGATCTGCTGATGATGTATCATGTCGCTTTTTGCAAACACACTGCAGCGCCCTGCAATTCTTGGAGGATCAGCAGATTTAAGAGCCATCTCACCAAATTCATTTTCAATTCTCACTCCAATTCTTTTGGCCTGCTGGTCGAGGAATGATCCTGTACCTGCTGCACAGATGCTGTTCATCTCAAAGTCAACAAGACGCGACGGGCCTTTGCCGGGATCAGGTTCAAGAATGATAAGCTTGGAATCTTCCCCACCTATCTCTATTACGGTCTTTACATCCGGATAAATTCTTCCGGTGGAGGTGGCCTGAGCAATAATCTCATTTACAAATGCTCCTCCGATCAGCTGAGAGCCCAGTTTCCCTCCTGATCCGGTAAACGCTATTCCGGAAAAATTCTCTGCAGGATGGCACTGAAAGATTTTTATCAGTTTATCATACAACACATGAAAAGGTTTCCCATGCACATAGTCATAATAGTTTTCCAGAATATTGCAGTCCTTGTCCATCAGCACAGTATTCAATGATACTGATCCGATATCAAGTCCAAGGAATATGGATGAATCATTATCTGCCCTGGTATATAAATATGAATTAATACCCATTCTTTCTCGTGGTTATCCGTCTGGTTTATGTAAACATATACAAAAAAAGAAATGGAATGCAGGAAAATGATTAAATATTTTCCTAAGAATGTCTTTATCCCTTGACTCGTCAAACTGCCCTGCTGTCACCGTCACACCATCACACCGTCACACCATCACACCGTCACACCATCACACCATCACACCATCACACCGTCACACCGTCACACCCATTCCTCTTTAAGCACATTTCCTGCTATCCCTACAATCATTTGCTTGACTGGAACTTTCCTTGACGCTTTTTCCAGTGCGGCTTTAACCATCTGCAGAAGTCCTCCGCAGCATGGGACCTCCATCATCATCACAGTGATCGTATTTACCCTGGCGATGTCGATCATTGCTGTCAGCTTTTCAACATAAACATCGATTCCCTGGTCAAGTTTAGGACATGCAATAGCCAGTGATCTTCCCTTAAGGTGCCTGCTGTGAAAATTGCCCATCGAAAAGGCTACGCAATCTGCTGCAAGAAGGAGATCAGCATCTCTGAGATATGGTGCATTTGGGTTCAGCAAGTGCATTTGCACCGGCCACTGCTTAAGCTCTGAGGGCTGATCGCTTGTAACAGTCGAACTATTTGTCTGTTCCGGCCTCTCGATAACCCTTTCGCGCGATCCGGGACAACCACCAGGGGCAGAGTGAGAGTGAGCAATGATCGTATTCTTGCCTTTGCTTACCATCTGGTCCATAACCTTTGTCTCATTATATGGCTCAGCTTCACGGTTTTCAATTGTAATAGCGCCTTCCGGACAGTGTCCTATGCAGGCTCCCAGTCCGTCGCACATAAGCTCACTTACAAGCCTTACCTTACCGTCAATTACCTGCAATGCACCTTCATGACAATTGGGTACACACAGTCCGCAGCCATTGCATAAATCTTCATCTATCTTTAAAATATCTCTTTTCATTTTTTTTTATTAATCCCCTACCGGGAGAGCCTGCCCCGCTTCGGCGGGGGGAAGGGGTGGGTTATTACAATTGTTTTATGATGCAAAGTTGAGAAAGTACCATGGAGAAAATTGTAACAAATGTTACAAAATCAAAAATTTCCTGCATATTTTTACAGAAAAAACATGGACTACGATCAGCTTATCCAGGCTCCTTTGTTCAGGGGCATAAAATCAGAAGAGATTGAAAAAATACTGACAGGTATTGACAAGAAATTCAAAAAATTCAAAGCCGGCACTTTGATTGTACACAGCGGCGATCCGGTAACCTCCCTGATAATAGTGATCAGCGGAGTTGTAAAAGGGGAGATGGTGGACTATTCAGGACGTGTAATAAAGATTGAGGATATTCCTGCACCCGGAGCCCTGGCTTCAGCTTTCCTGTTCGGGAACAAAAATTTATTCCCGGTAAATGTTGTGGCACTCTCCGATACCGAACTTATGATCATCGAAAAACAGGTTTTTATCCGGTTGCTGATGAACAATGATATAATACTTTCTAACTTCCTCGATATGATATCAAACCGTTCCCAGTTTCTTTCAGAGAAGATAAGGTTCCTGAATTTCAAAACTATAAAAGGAAAACTTGCCCAGTTCATACTTCAGCGCACAATGAATGACAGATCCTCTTTTAATCTTGGAATGACACAGACTGAACTTGCCGATTATTTCGCAGTAGCAAGACCTTCTCTCTCGAGAGTTCTGGGCGAACTGGAGGATGAAGGGCTTATAGAAGCGAGAGGAAAAGCAATAAAGGTGATTGACAGGACCAGGTTGTTAAAGCTTACCAGCGACTAGGATTATTACCCGTATTAGAGTGCCGGACCCTCAGGCAGTATAACAGAGAAACACGATCCTTCACCTTCGCGGCTTTCAACAGTCAGAGTACCTTTATTTATTAGTACGAGCTCCTGGCATAATTTGAGTCCCAGGCCTGTGCCTTTCTCATTTTCTGTACCAGGTGAGCTTGACATTTCGGCAGAGGTAAAAAGGTACTTCTGTTTTGCAGGTGATATGCCGATACCGTTGTCGCAGATCTTTAAAAGTATCCCGCCTTCCTCAGGGCTGCGTTCCTTGAGAAGAATGCTTATCCGGCCTCCTCGATGAGTATATTTCACTGCATTTGAAAAAAGATTCCTGATAATTATATCCATCAGATCCTTGTCAAAATATGCCATTGAGCTGCCTACCTGTGTGAAATTGACTGAAATCTCCTTCTTGTCGGTGGTCTCCTTGAAGATGCTCATATTGGTCAGGATAATGTCTGCCAGGTTCAGGGTGCCGGGTGAATATTTGATCTTGTCTTCCTGTCCTCTTCCCCATACAAGCATGTTTTCCAGAAGAGAAATGACCATTTGCGCATACTGGATACTTGAATTGGCAAAAGTGTCATATTTCTCCTTGTACTCTTTCTCCTTCAGCAGGTTAAGCATATAGAGAATATTTACCACCGGGCTTCTCAGGTCATGTGCAATTACAGAGAATATCTTGTTCTTCATCTGGATGGTCTCTGATAATTGTTTGTTCTGAACTGCAATCTGTATGCTCTGCTGTTCTATCTCCTCGTTCCTTGACTTCAGCTCCTGTGTTCTTTCGTTGACAAGTAATTCAAGATTCCGGTTCATGAATTCAAGATCATTCCGGAGGATATCCTTTTCCTGGTATGATTTAACCCATTTATAAAGTAGAAGTGCAGCCTGGATAAAGACAAAAAACACTACCAGGTATGTCATTATATATACAGAGGTGCCTTCCGACCTTCCAAGTGATACTCTTATATCATGAATTCCTCCTGCTACGAGTAAAAGGATTGCGGATAAGTAAACAATATCAATCTTGTTTCTTCTCTTAAATACTCCTATAAGGCTCTGTGAAATTGCGTAAAACATCAGGATGAGCATCGAAGGGTAGATGATAAGAGTAGTATAGCTGAAGATCCTGACGGGAAGGAATAATGTAAGGAAGAAAACAACTGAATAAAATATGCTCATGGCGATTGCATATATCCTGAAGAGTTTTGACGGATATAATTTAGTAGCGAACCATAGCCATCCTACTACAATTACATAGAGTCCCATGTATTCAAACCTCACCATCCATGTCCATCCTATATCAATAAAGTTATTTATAAGAAAATGAGAAGTAAATAGTGGTCTGAAAGCCAATCCGGCTGTCGCCATACAGAAATAAGCCATTACCCTATCCTTTGTATTCAGCAGATAGAATAAAAAGAAGAAGATGGAGAAGCCTAGAAGCAGACTGATGACTGACCATTCCCTTGCCCAGCTACCGGCAAGTTGCTTCTGAACCTTACTGAAAGTTCCGAGTTTCACAGGCAGCCAGAATCCGCCCCTGCGGTGAGTGTAATTAGCTACATTGATGATGATTGATAAAGTGTCACGATCAGGTTCGTAACGGAAGAAAACACGACTGTATTCAGGTTTTGTCTCCTCAGCCGATTTCCCCGGTACACCATTCCATCCGCAATATTTCCCGTTTATATAAATATCATATGACGAATCAAATACCGGAAGATCGATACCCAGAGGTTTCCTGAATCCAGGGGGGAGTATTACCTGCAGTCGGTATGTTGCATAACCGGTTCTGCCATCTTTAATTATTTCCTTAGGGTAATCTGTCCAGTATGAAGGTACTGAACCATACCGATCAGGTTTCCTCTCACCGGCTTCAAAATCATGCGGCCGTAACATCTTTTTCCAGTAGAACTCCCATTCTCCGTTCAGCATCACTTCAAATTGTTCGCTTTCTTCATATTCTGTAAGATCAATCACCCCCCTGACGGCTTTTGGCTGCGGAATTTTAGCTTCAATGCCTGATGTAAAAAGAAGTAATAGCGGTATCAGAAAATGCCTTAATTTCATTTTTTCCTTCAATTTCGACCGGCTGTAAAGATATATATTTTCAGATATCAGGCACCTTCACATGGCAGCAGGAAAAAAGCGGAAGGGCACCGGGCGGTGTCATTCCGTGATTAACTATAAACCTGATCGTAGAGTTGGCCGAACGGCCTTAGAATGGACTTTTTTCTATGTCAAAGACGTACGGTATCCGGTTTTGTTGCACCGTGCCAGGTTAATGTTATGTTAATCATTTGTTAATTATTTCAGCCTGAATCGCAGAGAGTCCAATGTATAGGAAGTGAATATTCCAAGGCCTCCCTCAATATTTGAATAGACAGGTTTGGCTTCAGAGAAAGGATTATCACCGTAATCGAATTGCTTTAGAGATGTATGATACAAGTAATAAGAATCTTCGGTGTTCAAAATTTTGAGATTTATGAAGGCTGAATCAGAATCACTTATTGATGGTATGATCCAGGCATCTAATTTAATTTTGTTATCAGGGCTTGCTCTTTTATCATCGATATATTCAAACCAATACATTGGAAAATAGAAGTCATTCTTCGGTACCGAAATCGATTTGGATGAGTAAGCGACGTAATTACCTATAATATTATAGTAATTCCTTTCCCCCTGGTAATCTGTAAGTTCAATATTTACAACTAATTCATTACCAGGCATATAATCGTACATATCCTTTGTTACAGAATCCACTTTTATCAATATTTCCCTTTTCTGCGGAACAGTGGCCTTTGCCTCAGCATAGAGCCCTTTGCTGCTGTATACTTTAAGTGTATAAGTTTTTCCGGAGATCACCGGCATTTTATCCCTGCTGAAAGAGAGTCCTGAAGATGTACTTTTGAGTTCAATTTCAGTCGTCCCGTCACTTATTGTTCCCGTAATTACCCCCGGATCCTCCATCTCCCCATGAAATTCATAGAGCCGCTGGTTGGAAGTTACGAAAACCTTGGACAACGTATCGGAAGGTGAAATGAATGAAGTGACTACAAGTTTCTGTTCAAATTCAGGAGAATTCACATAGTTAATATATTTTTCACATCCGGAACCGGTAAGCAAGAATATCAGCAGGAGAAAATATTTAATTGATCTGTACTTCATCTTCAGAATTTAAAAGAATAAGAAAAGGATGGAATAATAGGGAATAGGCTTACCTGTTTTAGTCTGGTATATGACCAACCGCCCTGTGAATGATACTCGATATTATAGAAAAAAGGATTCTTACGGTTATAAACATTATAAACCGATATCTCCCATATGCGCTCCCCCCATTTCTTTTCCTTATGGAATTGAATTCCCAGGTCCAGCCTGTGGTAGGGAGCCATTCTGTAATTGTTCTTTTCGCCGTATTCCTTGATATTATATGTAATATGATGGGAAGGATTATAATTCTCAGAAATGTAAATATCAGCATATTCAGGTGCTGAGTATGCTGATACAGGCATGGTTACAGCATTACCTGTTCCATATACCCAGGTGCCTGAGAGAGTTATGCGATCATTTACTTTAAATGATCCGACAAGGGAAATATCATGTCTCCTGTCATACCTTGCATAAAATTTCTTTCCGAAATTCAGTGAATCAAATTGCATCTGGGTCCATGAAAGTGTATAGCCGATCCATCCGTTAAAACGTCCCTCTTTTTTCTGGACCAGGAATTCGAGACCATACGACCATGCCCTGCCTGATGTAACATTATCCTCCCAGCTTATACCTTCACCTGTTGCCGCTTCTTCGATCTGAATGAATGTTGCTCCTTCCTTGTAACCAATTACATTGTTCATCTTTTTGTAATATCCTTCAACTGAGATTGACATCTCAGGAACAGTAAAGTCCTTCACTGCTCCCAACGCCACCTGCCTGGACTGCTGTGGCTTAACCCTGTCTGTGGTCGGCACCCACAGGTCAGTCGGGAGGCTTATGCCCGTATTGGATATCATGTGGATGTACTGGTTCATGGATGCATATGAAGCTTTCAGCGCAAAATCTCCAGGGAGCTTCCATCCTGCTGAAATCCTTGGTTCAAAAAAGTGATACTGCTCCCTGCTGGCAAGAAAATGGCTGAAACGCACTCCTCCATTGATCTTCAGATCCGTGAAAGGCTTCCAGGTATCCTCGATGTAAATTCCCGATTCAAGACCGTCAGTCTGTTCTTTCTCCTTCTTATTCACATTAACCGGTTCATCTATTTCAATAAAAACATAAGGTGTGAATCTGTGCTGTATCGTTATGCCTCCTGCCTTTATCCAGTGCGATGGCGAAGGAAGGTAATCAATGTCAAATTTCAGGGATAGATCTCTTATGCCGGAGTAATATTCAGCATAATAGTTTTCGTTTTCAGCTTCGTCCTTAAGCTCGTATGTAATTCCGAACCTGTAATCGCTGTAGACTGCTGAGGTGTTGGCGAAAAGCCTGCTGCTAAACAGGTGGTTCCATCGCAGTGTTGCTGTCGCATTTCCCCAGTTAAGTCCTGCCTTTTCATCATATTCCTCGTTGTACTTTGCATGAAATTTATCTTTCCCGAAATATCCGCTCAGATAAATTTTATTATTCCTACCGAAGTCATAATTAACCTTTGCATTAAGATCGTAGAAATAGTATCCTGCGTCTGTCTCTTCCGTCGCCTTTATAATCGGAGATAATATTACATCGGCATACGTTCTGCGACCCGATAACAGAATTGAAGACTTGTTTTTTACCAGAGGCCCCTCAAGTGTTAATCTTGAAGATATCAGCCCTATACCTCCTTCGCCATGCCACTTTTCCTTGTTACCCTCTTTCATGTTCATCTCCAGCACGGAGGAGAGACGTCCTCCGAAGCGTGCAGGAAATCCGCCCTTTGTAAGCTCAATGCTCTTCAGCGCATCACCGTTGAACAGTGAGAAGAAACCGAACAGATGCGAGGCGTTGTATACAATGGCATCATCCAGGATTATCAGGTTCTGATCAGGACCACCGCCCCTGACATACAATCCGCTGTTGCCTTCCGAACCTTTCTGTACACCGGGCATAAGCTGAAGCACTTTCATCACATCCTTTTCTCCAAGAAGCGATGGTACATTCTTTACCTGTGCAACAGGAACGCTTATTGTGCTCATGCGTGCTGATTCGCTTTGCTTTTCAACTCTTTCGGCAGTAATTGTAACTTCATCGAGGAGTATATTTGATTTAAGATCGAAATTCAGCTCGGTATCTTCGTGAAGGCTTATTTTTTTTGTCTCCGGACGGAAACCTACATAAGACGCAGTGATATCAACTGAATCTGCCTCCTGCAAGGTTAGTGAGAAGAATCCGTAGTTGTTGGTTACCGTCCCGGTTCTGTGATCAGAAAGATAAATGTTAACTCCGATAAGCAGTTCACCGCTTCCGGCTTCTCTTACAAATCCGGAAATTGTATGTCGTTTTGAAGTTTGTCCATTCAGATCGGGAAGCAATAGTAAAAGCAGCAGCAACATGATCATCTGCTTTATCCGGACTTTTGATGGGATCGGAGATGTTACAGGCAGGAACACAATTTTGGTATTACAGATCAATAAAATTAGAAATAATATTTAACTTTGCATTCTGTATGATAATGAAGCTTAAATATATGTTTTTCTGGCAACGTCTCGGACGCCGTCTTTATTGTTGCCTGATGTTCTATTCCTAAAAATAATTCAGATTACTTTTCAAGTTAATCTGATCTTTCCCTCCGGTCCTCGGTCTTCGGTCTTCGGTCTTCAGACTTCAGTCTTTATTCTTATGAAAGGTCTCATCTTCAGCGTTAAACGATATTCAATTCACGATGGTCCAGGCATCCGTGTGACCTTCTTCATGAAAGGCTGTCCTCTCTCATGCTGGTGGTGCCATAATCCTGAGGGAATATCACCTGATCCGGAAAGTGTTGAGCAAATTGAAAAGGTGGGCGAAATGGAATTCATAGTACCGAAGCAGGCCGGAGAATATTATTCACCTGGTGAAATACTTGTTATTCTTGAGAAGGAAAAGATATTCATTGAAGAATCGAAAGGAGGAGTTACTTTCTCAGGAGGAGAACCAATGCTTCAGCCTGAATTTCTGCTTGAAGCCCTGAGAAAATGCAAAAGTGCCGGCTATCATACAGCAGTAGATACATCAGGATATTCCCAGCCTGAAAACTTCCATTCAATTATTCCCTTTACCGATCTTTTTCTATTTGATATAAAGCATCTTGATAACTTGAAGCATCTAAATTTTACAGGGGTCTCAAATGAATTGATAATGAGCAATCTGCGATTGCTGCTCGAAAGCGGAAAGGATATTATGATCAGGATTCCGGTCATCCCGGGCATAAATGATGATAAAGAACATCTTGAATCATTGAGGGATTTCATTCTGAAGAATAAAAGCAGGAATCTTAAAAAGATCAATCTCCTGCCGTACCACAGGATCGGATCATCGAAATATAAAAAGTTCCAAGTCCCTTACCGGATGGATGGAGTGGAAGTACCATCGCCTTCCAGGATGAAGGAATTGAAACAATACTTTGAAGAAACTGGAATTAAAGTTAAGATAGGAGGATAGACCCCGAACTTCAGTCCGGGGTCTTTCCCCACATAAAATTGTACTGACATGATAATATCACCACGAGTAAAGAAACTAAGAGAAGAGAGCCTCAATGCAGTCGAGAAGCTGTCGCCGGAAAGGGCACTGCTTATGACTCAATTTTATAAAAGCGATGAAGCTCACGGACTTTCTGCACCGGTGCTGAGAGCAAAAGCTTTTAAGTATCTCCTCAGCAATAAGAAGTTGTACATTGGAGATGGTGAACTCATAGTCGGAGAGAGAGGTCCCGCTCCTAAAGAGACTTCCACCTATCCTGAAATAAGCCTCCACTCACTTAAAGATCTTGAGATACTTGATACCAGGGAGAAAGTTTCATTCAGGGTTGATGCTGAGGTTAAAGCAATTTATGAAAAGGAGATCATCCCGTTCTGGAAGGGAAAAAGCAACCGCGACAGGATCATGAATCTAATGTCGCCGGAATGGCTGAATGCCTATAATGCCGGACTCTTTACTGAATTCCAGGAACAAAGGGCACCAGGACATACGGTGCTTGGATATAAAATGTTCAGCACAGGCTTCTTAAAACTGAAGCAGGAAATATCTGAGACCATTTCAGGTCTGGATTGGACTGGCGATCCTCAGGCATTTGAAAAGCATGAAGAGCTTCTTGCAATGAACATTACATGCGACGCCATTATTATCTATGCAAACCGCTACGCTGATGAGATTGACATGCTGGCAAAGGAAGAAAAAGATCAGTCGCGGAAAAAAGAACTCGCAAAAATGGCTGCTGTCTGCCGTAAAGTTCCGGCAAATGCTCCTGAAAATGTTCATGAAATGTTACAGCATTACTGGTTCATTCATCTGGGTGTGATCACCGAACTCAATCCCTGGGACTCATTTAATCCCGGCCGACTGGATCAGCATCTTTACAGGGTTTATAAGAAGGAAAAGGAAGAAGGAACTCTCTCTGATGAAGATCTCTTTGACCTTCTGGGCTGCTTCTGGGTAAAATTCAATAATCATCCGGCACCCCCCAAGATGGGTGTCACAGCCTCAGAGAGCAGCACATACACAGACTTCTGTCTTATTAACCTTGGAGGTGTAAAACCTGATGGAACTGATGCAGTGAACGAGATGACATATATTCTTCTCGATGTGATCAGGGAGATGAGGATACTCCAGCCCAGCTCGATGGTTCAGATAAGCAGGAAAAACCCCGACAGGTTTATTCACAAAGCGCTCGACATAATTAAAACGGGTTTCGGACAACCTTCATGCTTCAACACTGAGGCAATAATCCAGGAACTGCTTCGCCAGGGAAAGAATATTGTAGATGCACGTAACGGCGGATCATCAGGTTGCGTTGAAACCGGAGCTTTCGGCACAGAAGCTTATTGGCTGACAGGCTATTTTAACCTGCCAAAGGTTCTTGAACTTACTCTTAATAACGGTTTTGACAGCCGGACAAATATCCAGGTCGGATTAAAAACCGGTTTTGCACAGGATTACAGCTCATTTGATGAACTGATGGCTGCATTCAAAGCTCAGGTCAATTACCTGATCGATATTAAAATACGCGGCAACAACGTGATCATGAAGACATTCGCCAACTGGCTGCCGGTGCCTTTCCTTTCCCTGCTGGTTGAAGATTGCATACAAAATGGCAAAGATTATAACAACGGAGGAGCCAGGTATAATACAACCTACATCCAGGGTGTAGGATTGGGAAGCATCACTGATATTCTTACATCAGTCAGGTACAATATATATGACAGGAAGAGGTTTTCCTGGAAAGAGCTCCTGACAGCCACTGAAGCTGATTTTAAGGGCTATGAGCAGATACAGCATGATCTGATCTATGACACGCCCAAATACGGCAATGATGATGATTATGCTGATCAGCATGCCGTTGCAGTTTTTGAGATTTATTACGATGCAGTCAACGGGAAGCCGGATTCACGTGGTGGCATTCACAGGATTAATATGCTTCCAACCACCTCGCATGTATATTTTGGAAGCGTGCTTGGCGCTACCGCCGACGGGAGGAAGGCATCCAAACCCCTTTCGGAAGGCATCTCACCAAGTCAGGGTGTCGATAAGCAGGGTCCGACATCTGTTATCAAGTCGGCTTCAAAAATCGACCATCTCCGTACAGGAGGCACGCTTCTGAACCAGAAATTTTCGCCACAATTTTTCGAAGATGAGGAAAGCTATAATTGTCTTAATGCGCTGATCCGCAGTTACTTTACGCTCGATGGTCATCATATCCAGTTTAACGTTGTCAATGCCGAAACACTGAGGGATGCACAGAAGCATCCTGAATTATTTCGCGATCTGATAGTGCGTGTTGCAGGTTACAGCGATTATTTCAACAACCTGGGTGAGGATTTGCAGAATGAGATCATCCTCAGGACGGAACATGAGAATGCATAACCACCCAAAAATAAGACGCGTAAAGGCAAATCTCAGACCTGCCTCTACGCTGAAAACAAAATTGTTTTAACAATGGGTTATAAACCCCCTTTAGGGGGTGGTCCCGCCTCGGCGGGACCGGGGGTATTTAAATTATTTCTTCTGTTTGTCCTTAAATTCATTGAATACCGAAGTCGCCGTAGCAACAACTCCGGCTATATCTGAGAGGTTGGACGGCAAAATCATGGTGTTGTTTGTTTTTGCCAGCCCTGCGAAAGCGTTAAGATATTGTTCTGCAATCCTGAGGTTGACAGCGTTGAGACCATTTTCTTCGGAGATGGCTTTCGAGATAGCACGGAGTCCGTTTGCGGTTGCGTTAGCAACCTGCTCAATTTCTGAGGCACGTCCTGCGGCTTCGTTTATACGTCTCATCTTTTCACCTTCCGACTTAAGGATAAACTCCTGTTTGTCACCCTCTGCATTGTTTATCTTGGCCTGCTTGGTTCCTTCTGATTCAGCAATGACGGCTCTTTTCTCTCTTTCAGCCCTCATCTGTTTTTCCATAGCATCGCGGATACTCTGTGGCGGTGATATGTTCTTTACTTCATA
>JALONV010000147.1 GCA_025454755.1 Bacteroidales bacterium
GGTCTGTCAGAATTTCTCAGGATTAATATCGGCGATACCCTGGTACTTATGGGACAAGGTTATCATGGCACTTCTGCTGCCGGGAATTTTATCGTAACAGGAATAATTAAGCTGCCAACACCGGATATAGATAAAAGAATTGTTTATATGCCTCTTGAAACAGCAAGGGACCTGTATGCCGCCCACGGTCTGGCAACCTCTGCCGTTCTGAGAATTAAGAATGTAAATGATAAAGCCATTAATGAAACGGCAGACAGGTTAAGCTCATTAGTATCCCTACCTCTGGCTGTCAGGACATGGCAGGAGATGAACGCACTGCTTCTCAACCAGATGGAGGCTGACAACAGGAGCGGAATGATAATGATCGGAATCCTTTACCTGGTAATTGCCTTCGGCGTGTTCGGAACTGTACTTATGATGATGGCAGAACGCAGACGCGAGTTTGGAATGCTTGTATCAATAGGGATGCAGAAGAAAAAACTGGCAAAGGTTGTTACTATTGAAATGTTCCTGATGGGATTTCTCGGTGTTATTTCAGGGATTATTGCTTCACTTCCCCTTGTAATTTACGGACACATCAGACCCCTTAGATTTACCGGCGAATTTGCACGTATGTATGAAGATCATAATTTCCATTGCAATACTTTTCAGTGTCAGAAAAATTTTCAGCATTAACGTTATAAACTCATTAAAAGCTTAAAATTCCGAAATATGATAATACAGATAGCCTGGAAGAATGTATGGCGTAACAAAATCAGAAGCCTGATAGTGATCTTATCGGTTGCTGTCGGTGTTTTTGCCGGAGTCTTCTCAATGGCCGCAATGAACAGTTCCGTGGTACAGCGCATTGATGCCGCTGTGAATCAAGAATTGTCGCATATCCAGGTAAATAACAGGGAATTCAGAAGCAGCAGCGACATCCGCGACCTGATCCAGAATTTCAATGAAGTGGATTCTTCAATGAGGTCTTTACCCGGAGTGAATACCACCACCGGAAGGATAATAATCAGGGGAATTGCATCAACATCAGCCAAAAGCGCCGGGGTGGAGATAAACGGAATAGATGTGGAGAAAGAAAAAGAGATGTTCACTCTTCACAAAAAAGTGATCCCTGGTACCGGGTCATATTTTGGAGCAGAAACGAAATTCAACTCCGTTCTTGTCGGAGAAAAGCTTGCGAAGGATCTCAATATTATCAGGTATATTCTGACGCCTGAGGCAGTTGCACATCTGGATTCGCTGATGGTACCTTCAGTTGTCCTGTCAAAGCTTGAACCAGTTTACGGAGAGAGGTTCACCTCCGATAAAAAGTTCAACAGGGAGCTTGAAAAACTGCTCACTCCCAATGAAATTAAGAAATATTCGATTCAGATTAAAGAGGCAGCATGGTCGTACAGGGAAGGGTCAAAACTTATTCTTACATTCCTCGACAAGGATAACAACCAGACAGGAGCCGGATTCAGGGTCTGCGGCATATTCCGCACCAACAACGACATGTTTGAAGGCATGTCGGTATTTGTGCCGGCAGGAGAGCTGCGTGCTCTGACCGGCATGAAAGAAGGGACCTGGCACAGGCTTATAGCACGGCTGGATAATAACGATCTGACTGATAAACTGACTAAACCTGCCCGTGAAGCCCTTCCCGGATATGAGGTTCTGAACTGGAAGGAGATCTCCCCCGACCTGGCTATGATTGCAGATTTTATGGGGCAGATGTATGGCGTTTTTATGTCAATAATCCTGGCCGCCCTGGCATTCGGCATCGTAAATACCATGCTTATGGCAGTACTCGAAAGAACAAAAGAACTGGGCATGCTCACCGCAATCGGGATGAACAGGAAAAAGATATTCAGCATGATTATGTTCGAATCAATATTTCTGTCGATAGTAGGGGGATTTGCAGGAATGGGAATTGCCGGCGCAGTAATTGCATTAACTGCAAAGAACGGGATTAACCTGATGAAGTACTCTGAAGGAATGGAAGCCTTCGGTTATTCAGCACACCTTTTCCCCACCATCGACGCAGGATTTTTTGTGTCAACAACTATCCTGATAGTCCTGACAGGAATAATAGCATCAATATATCCGGCACGTAAGGCGCTGAAACTAAATCCGGTTGAGGCAATAAGAACAGAATAATTATTTTAGACACAGAAATTATGAAAGTCATCGAAATCAAAGAGCTCCACAAAATATACAACTCGAGCGACATAAAAGTACATGCCGTAAATGGCATTAATCTTGTTTTCAATGAAGCTGAATTTGCTGCAATTGTAGGTCCTTCGGGATCGGGAAAAACCACCCTGCTGAACCTCCTCGGGGGCCTCGACATGCCGACTTCGGGTCAGATACTTATCGACGGGACGGATCTTTCAAAGCTCAGGTCGTCTTCGCTTATTGATTTCAGGATGAGGAATATAGGGTTTGTTTTTCAATCATATAACCTTATCCCTGTACTTACGGCAAAGGAGAATGTCGAATTTATTATGTCACTCCAGAAATGGATAAAAAAAGAGAGAGAAGGCCGGTCCTATGATCTTCTGAAGGCTATCGGACTTGCTGACAGGTATAACAGCCGGCCAGCAAAATTATCAGGCGGACAGCAACAGCGGGTGGCTGTTGCCAGGGCTCTGGCTTCAAGACCTAAATTTGTCCTTGCAGACGAACCCACGGCAAACCTCGATTCCAAATCAGCTTCAACGCTTCTTGAGATAATGGAAAAGCTCAATCATGAAGAAAAGATAACTTTTATCTTTTCCACTCATGATCCCAGGGTGATGAAGATGGCCCGTCGGGTGATAACACTTGAAGACGGCAAGGTGGTATCAGATGATTTAAGGGAAAACATTTCAGGCAGCATGGAATGAAAAAGAAAGCTGCAGTATTATCTTTTTTTCTGCTGTTCAGCACGATCCTCTTTCCTCAGGAAAAGAAAAAACCAGTTGAACTGAACGGCTATGTGACAACCATGGAGAGCGCCATGTTCGATACATTGTCAAATACAGTATTCTTTGAGAACATCCTTCATAACAGAATCAATTTCAAGGCTTACATCGGGAACAAAATAACATTTGCAGCTGAGGTCAGAAACCGGCTTTTTACCGGCGATATGGTCAAGACCATGGGCAAGGCTTATGCAGAAATGACAGGAATGGACCCAGGTGTGGTCGATATGTCCTGGAATATAATGAATGAAAACTCCTTTTTCCTGAACACAACTGTCGACAGGCTATGGCTCGATTTCAGTTTTAATAAGTTCCAGGCAAGGATCGGCAGACAGCGGATAAACTGGGGGCAGACCTTTGTGTGGAATCCAAATGACATCTTCAATGCTTATTCATTCTTTGATGTCGATTATATTGAAAGGCCGGGAAGCGATGCGATACGCCTGCAGTATTTTCCGTCATCATCATCAGTTATTGAGCTGGCGGCCAAGATGGACAGCGATGATGATGTGACGGTCGCCGGTCTCGGACGATTCAATAAATGGGGTTATGATATCCAGCTGCTTGCCGGCTATGTGAACAGCTCCGATATTGCCGCCGGAGCCGGATGGTCAGGGTCGATCGGTTCTGTTTCATTCAGAGGTGAAGGATCATGGTTTCATCCTCTTGAATCATTCAGTGATACCTCCGGAACAACAATAATTACTGCAGGCGTTGATAAAATATTTAAAGATAATTCCATAATCCAGGCGCAGCTGATGTATTGCAATAATCCTTTAAAGCCGGGGAATTTTGCCGGTTTGTACACGGGAAAACTATCAGCAAAGGAGCTCGCATTTTCG
>JALONV010000016.1 GCA_025454755.1 Bacteroidales bacterium
TATGCAATTTCACTCGGACTTGCAACTGCAACAACATCACTTGTATCAAGGAGGATCGGCGAAAAAAAACCCGACAGAGCTTCACGGACTGCTTTCCAGGCAATCCTCACCGGGATAGTGGTATCGATGTTCATTGCTGTACCGGGTGCATTATATTCAGGCAGGCTTCTCGACCTCATGGGTGCGTCAGATGAAATTGTAAGCGAACTTTCAGGATACGCAAAGATCATGCTCGGAGGCAATATTGTTATCATGCTGCTCTTCATTATCAATGCAATCTTCAGGAGCGCCGGCGATGCTGCTATTGCAATGAGAGTTCTGTGGGTAGGAAATATTTTAAATATTATACTCGATCCGCTGCTTATTTTCGGGATTGGACCATTCCCTGAACTTGGAATAAAAGGAGCAGCTATTGCAACAACAACAGGAAGGGGAATAGCAGTCTTATATCAGTTCTACCTGCTTTTCTTCGGGCGAAAAAGAATACAATTATCATTTAAGGATTTTGGAATCGACTTCCGCATTATTGCCAGACTGCTCAGGATATCTCTTGGCAGTATAGGACAGAACCTGATCGCTACAACAAGCTGGATAGCGCTGGTGAGAATTATTTCCGTATTCGGAAGTGAGATAGTTGCAGGTTATACCATTGCAATAAGGATTGTCAGTTTTACCCTTCTTCCATCATGGGGCATAGCCAATGCCGCATCGACACTTGTCGGACAGAATCTCGGTGCAAAAAAACCGGATAGGGCTGAAAAGTCGGTTATGATCACCGGCTGGGTCAACATGATATTGCTCGGTACAATCGGGATATTCTATATTATCTTCCCCGGATATTTTATCAGGCTCTTTATCAGTGATGCCGCAGTGCTGAGTTCAGGCATTGAATGTCTCAGGATTGTAAGCATAGGTTTTATCGCTTACGGATTCGGCATGGTTGTCACCAATTCATTTAACGGGGCAGGGGATACTGCAACTCCGCTTAAGGTAAACGTGGTCGCATACTGGTTGATTGAAATTCCGCTTGCCTGGATGCTGGCAATAAAATCAGACATGAACGAGAACGGTGTCTTCTGGGCTATTGTTATAGCAGAGTCGATCATGACTATAACTGCATACCTGATATTCAGAAGAGGGAAATGGAAACTGAAGGAAGTGTGAATTGTGATTGAATACCCCCCATCCCCCCTGAAGGGGGGCTAATTTTGTTTACCTATTATAATCAGACAAGATTTATTCAGGATTACTGTCATTGCGAGCGAAGCGAAGCAATCTTTTAATCTTCACTGATTTTTGAACCACTTCGTAGTCTTTTGATAGTCCCTCTATTTTTTTTCTTCTCCAGCCGTTTTGCTTTAGATGCTGCAGTCGGTATTGTCTTTTTGCGTTTTCGCTTTTCAGTCAATGCAGAAGCCAGAAGCTTATAGAACTTTTCTTCTGCCTTCTTACGGTTCATCAGCTGAGTTCTTTCCGATTGTGAAATGATTAACAATTCACAGGCAGAGTTGATCCTGTTTTTCAATTTGGTAAGAATTATATCTTTCTCTTTTTCGGAAAGAGAACCGGATTCCCTGACATTGAATCTTAACTCAACTTTTGTATTTACCTTATTCACATTCTGGCCACCGGGACCTCCGGAGCGTGATGTCGAAAATATTATTTCGCTTTTAGATATTCTCTTTTTTACTTCTTCCGGAGTCATATTGTACTAAATAAAAAACAGTGCAACGCCGCAAACACTCACAATAGCACCTATTAGTTCGGGCAAAGTTACTTTTTGTTTATATAGAAAATATGCCGGAAGAAGAATAAATACAGGAGCCAGAGCCATAATGGTGGATGCAATGCCTGTTTTGGCGAACTTAACGGAAATGAGCGAAAACGAGACTCCCAGGAACGGACCAAAGAATGCACCCAGTGAAAGCGATTTCATTCCAGGCCTGTCCTTCAATGCAGATCTGACTCCGCTCCATCGCTTCATAATTGTCACCAGGAAGGCAAAACCAGCAATTCCGATAATCACTCTTATCTGGGTTGCAGCAAATGGATCATAATCCCTGAGTCCAAGCTTGCTGAGCACAAGTCCCAGCGCCTGTCCAATAGCTCCCCCAAGTGCATAAAACACCCCGGATGGCGCCAGCTTGAGGGAGAGTTTTTCGTCAGCACCTGTACGCGAAAAGATTGCAATTGCTATACCGGTAAGAGTTAAGCCAATCCCGGCAAGGTTCAGAAAAGTAAGATGTTCTCCTAAAATGATCCATCCGAAAAATGCAGTCATGGGAGGCACCAGCGTCATGATCAGCATAGAGAACCTGGAGCCGATGATCGTAAATGATTTGAAAAGAAACAGATCACCTAATACAAAACCTACAAGACCTGAAAGACCGAGCCATATCCAATTATCAGCGCTGGCATCAACCGGAAAGACCATCTTTCTTGTCACCGATGTCAGGAGACTGAGGAATATGAATCCAATGATCAGTCTGAGTAGATTTACCGGCAATGAACCTAACCTGCGGCTCGCAGATTCAAATGCAAGTGCGCTTATTGTCCAGAAAACAGCAACAAGAAGGGCAGAAAATTCGCCCAGGTGGGTATTAATAAAATCCATTCGGCTTATTTCAGATATTCAAAAAAGTAATCTCCGGAACCTTTAAGTATTTCTATCATTTTATTTCCATAACCATCAGACAAAACAATAATCTCCTCATTTTTTCCGATCTGCGTGCCATTAACAGTAACTTTAGATGCATCATCAACCGGCACTACAATTGCAGTTTTTGTATTTGCCGGCACTTTAACAGTTATTATTACTTTTCCGTTCTTCCTTTCCCATCCTGAAGCAATAGTGCCATACATACTTTCGTACGTAGCTTTTGAATAATCAAGTTTATTTGAAGTATGAGGCTGAAAAAAAATATGTTTATATCCTGGTTTCATAGCTTCTATTCCCACCGGATTCTTTTTTTACTCAGTATTAAGATCCAACACGTTCAGATCCTGTGAAAAGATAGTACCTGTAACTGATAACATAAGAAAAATAAGTTTGATTGATCTCATGGTACGAAGGTTTTATTTGGAGACTCGGGAATTTAAAATTGATTTATAAAAATATAGAATAAATGGCAAAATCCTAAATGAAAGTTTTTAAATTGCGGTTCGTTTAAAAAAAATAAAATAAAATAAATTGGAATCACTTATAGGTATTTTACTGATAGCTGTTGGAAGCATAGGTGCTTCAAGGGGGAAGGGGGCAATAAAACTATGAAAGACAAGGTTATTGCAGTTTTTGATGTCGGAAGAACCAATAAGAAGATCCTGCTTTTTGATTATGACCTTAATATAATCTCTGAAGAAGAGGAACGCTTTCCAGAGATTAATGATGATGATGGGTTCGCCTGCGACGACATTGAAAAAATTGAAAAGTGGATATCGGCTGCAGTGAAGAATCTTCTTTATTCCGACAAGTATGATCTTACTGCCGTAAACTTTGCCACCTACGGAGCTACCCTCGCATATCTCGATAGCAGGGGTAAACTCATTACACCTATATATAATTCTCTCAAACCTATTGACGACAGGATACCTGAAAAGATTTATCGGCGGTCAGGTGGCCAGGATGAGTTCTGTCGCCGAACTGCGTCTCCTGCTCTGGGAATGCTAAATTCGGGGATGCAGGCTTTGTGGCTTAAAAATGAAAAGCCTTCAGTCTTCAACAATGTAGCACATATACTTCATTTTCCCCAGTACCTTTCTTATCTGCTGACAGGCAGGATTTATTCTGAACATACATCAATAGGATGCCATACCGCTCTTTGGGACTTTGACAAAATGGACTATCATCACTGGACAACAGAGGAAGGATTTAAGCTTCCGCCTCCGTCAAGTGTCAACACACTCAATGAAGTCGCAATTGGTGGTAAAAAGATTTCTGTTGGCATAGGCATTCATGACAGCTCTGCATCGCTCGCTCCATACATTGCCGGAAGCAGAGGCAAATTCCTTCTGATATCAACAGGGACATGGTGTATAAACATGAATCCCTATAATACGGAAAAACTTACTGCTGAACAACTCGATAAGGACTGCCTCTGCTATATGAGCATTACCAGGCAGCCTGTTAAATCCTCAAGGCTTTTCCTCGGCAATCTGCATGAAGTTGCTGTTAAAAGGATAAGTGATCATTTCGGAACCGCACCTGACTTCTTCAAGAGTGTAAACCCCGATAAAAAACTGATTGAGATCTGCAGGAAAAAATGCGGTGAAAAAAGATTCTACTTCGCTGATCAGCCATTCTCAAGGAGACTTGTTGAAAAGAATGATTTCTTTACCTTCAAGACCTGTGAAGAGGCTTATCACCAGCTGATGGTAGAACTTGTTGAACTTACGGTTGAAGCTATCGACCTTGTTATCCCTTCCGATGATGACACAGAGAATGTCTATATAACCGGAGGCTTCTCCAAAAATCCGCTTTTTTTGCGGCTGCTGGCCGATGCATATTCAATGAAGAATGTTTATACCTCAGAGATCAACAATGCCACTGCACTTGGAGCAGCACTTGTTGTCCTCAATTCACTTGATCCAGATCGCAAACCTGCTCTCAACCTTGGTTTGAATCAATATTAACTTAAACCTGCTTATATGATCCAGCACAACGATTACATCGATTTACTGAAGAACAATGTCCTGTGGGCTGTGGAAAAGCTTAAAACTGATCCTTCATATTTTGCGGAACTTTCGCTTCCTCAAAAACCGAACTTCCTTTTCATTGGCTGTTCCGACAGCAGGATCCCTCTTGATATGATAACCGGATCAGAACCGGGGGAACTCTTCGTTCACAGGAATATAGCCAACCAGGTTAACCTGACGGATATCAATCTGTTGTCGATAATAGAATATGCTGTTGAGATACTGAACATCGAACATATCATTGTGCTTGGTCATTACAAATGCGGTGGAGTAAAAGCCGCTGTTGAAGGCTTGAATGAAGAGGATATCGTTGAAAACTGGGTGAGCCAGATTAGCGATCTGTATCACTATCATAAGAAGGAACTTGAAGCAATAGGGGACAAAACAAAGATGTACGACCGCCTGTCGGAAATGAACGTGATCGTGCAGCTGAAAAATGTATTGCGAACTCCAATAATTCAAAGGGCATTCAGAAACAAAAAGAAATTATGGTTTCATGGATGGATTTTCGATATTAACAGCGGACTCATCAACGATTTGCCCCTTCCCTTAGATGAATGGAAAGAACTCGATCTCCTTCCGGAAGATTATTGAAATAAATAAATCCTCCTGTTTAATTTTATTCCCTCCTCAATTCACTGATCAACACCGCATTTCTTACATTTCTTACTGATAATAAAAGTGTTATCAATCCAGTCAGAGCAACCAGCAAGATCATAATAAGGATTGTTGTCCAGGGAATCTCACTTCCGCTACTTATGGATGGTATTGTTGCAACCAGTCCTGAAAGTGTTCCTGTAAGCAGGCCCCATGCAAGGATCAGTATCTGATCTCTGAGAATATGATCTCTTATTTTTCTCTGTGAAAATCCTGTTGCAGCCATCAGGGCAAACTCTCTCTTTCGCTGGTTGAAATTCCTCAAAAGAATAAAACCAAGTCCGGCAACTCCAAGAACCATTCCGAATATCCCAAGGATAGTGAATACATCCAGATATGTGTTTGTGACTTCCATAAATGATGCAAGTTTTGAACCTGCATCCATAGTCTGGAAACCATACCCATAGAACCTTTCGTTGAGCAATTCCCTGTACCGGTCAGAAAGTACAGGATTACCATCGAAAAGAAATACCGAGTTCCCGGATACCGAAGGAAAATATCTTGCCATATCATTATCATGAATAATCATTTGTCCCTGAAAGACAGATGATCTGAGGCCTGCGCATATTACCATATTAAGAGGTTGCCCGTCTTCGGCTTTTATAACGATAGTATCTCCGGTCTTAAGCTTGAGGCCCCACTCGAGCACAGTCTGATCTGCAATTGCATAAATTGTATTTTCTCCTGCATGCGTACCAAGAAGCTCCCATGGATTGGCTCCGGAGTGCTCTTTTAATGTCGAGGCAAATGAAAACGAACCTCTTCGTATGAAGTTAGCTGGATCAACACCCAGAACAGGAGGAGAGGTTACATGGTTCAGGTTAAGACAACTTGCATCATCACCTGCCAAACGGGAGGCCTGAAGAACTTCAAGGTCCCTGAGCTCGTCTTCATGAAGACCAAGTTCTCTTCGTCCTTCTTCCCCTGCAAGATCCTGTTTTATCGGAATAGCAGACTCTGCCCACAGAAGATATCCGCCTGTTCCGCCCGATGGAAGAAGGCTCCTGGAGGTTATTACCTGCCGGTTTGCTGAGGTGATGACAATTGCAAATATTCCGGCAGCTAATACGACGACAGGAATTATTGCCTGCGCTGGATTGAAGAAATAATATCTCTTTGAAAAATGTGAAGTGCTATTTACTTTCTCCTTTCTACTTTTTCCTTTCTCCTTTATATAATACGATCTCAGGAGCAGGACCATTATTATGAGAAGTAAGGCTCCAGCAATAAAGTAAAGAGCTGTAGATAACTGATAAGAGAATAAAGCTATACCAAGAATAACTAAATAAATGAGTAATAAAAGACTCAGGATAAGCAAATTACCTTTGTAAGAATGAGTCTTCAACTCACCTGTCTCTCTTTTAAACAGCAATGATGTGAATGAACTTGACTTAAAATAAATAAGGATGAAGGTTATAAATAATGTAATAAGCAAACCGTAAATGAGAGACATAATACTTAATCCGGCAAGAAGTGTATCGGTCTGAACAGCGCCTTTCCAGACGCCATTTAATGCATTAATAATCAATACATTCATCAGGTATCCCAGAAAAACTCCGGGAATAGCTCCCAAAAGAGAAAGCAGTGATGCTTCAGTGAAAAGCATTCTTCTAAGGTACTGGCTTCGGAATCCAAGGGAGGACATAGCCCTGATCTGTTTTCTTCGTGTATCAAAATAGATCGATACGGAAAGAGAAAGAAGAATTATGCACGAAACAATTATAAAGAGGCTCAGGCTGATGAAAAGTGAGCCAAAATCGGTTCCGGCTTCTGCAGCATCCATAGCGGAATTCCTTAAATCGGTGATTGAAAAGCCTGCCGAGCCAGGATCTATCGATCCATTAAGGATCTTTTCAATCTCTTCTTCTTCCATCTCTTGCGGAAATCTTACTGCAGTCGCAACTCCAAAGTTATTTGACCAGAGCTTTTTACCTGACTCATAATTTATGAAAGCTTTCGGTGTTCCTTTGTATTTATTCCAGTAATCCTCATCTTTCCCTCTTATTCTCTCAAGAAGGACAGGAATTCCGGCATCCCAGTCAGAGCAGGATGTCCGTCCGGATATTCCGGGAAAATCGGGCATCAACGACGGATCGGAATTAGCGCCATCATTCTCCTGAATCCCGGCGATACGAAAATCGGAAGTCCTTTCTTCCAGCTTTCCTCTGAATCCCTGGACGAACCAGGTCAGTTTCACAGTATCGCCCGTACCGGAGCCAATATCTTCTGCTACCCACTGGTTGATGATTATCTCATCATCAACCAGTCCCCTGGTTACTTGCGATAAAATTGCAGTTACAAAGGAATAAGGTGTTGATTGCCCATTGCAGGAAATCTCATTTGCAAGATATGTCAGAACAGGGCAGGAGGAAGGAATCTTATTAATGACAGTCGCGGCAAGAGCGCTGTCTATAAAGATCCTTTCTGAGATAAGTTCAGGCTCACCGGTCTTTGCAGATCTCCTTATTGATAAGCCTATATCCTGCAATGTCAGGATTCCGGGCAGCAAATTCGTAAATGCAGATAAAGGCAATCCATTTGTATTATCGATTAAAAGCCTGTTGGGCTTGACATTTTCATTGACTCCTCTTTCCTCACGGATATTCATAAAAACATTCATCGGTACTGCCTGGCTCACACCGAGCGAAAAATTGCCGGATTGTTCAGGCAGCAATATCCTGCTTACCTTCATCACCTTCGATCCTTGATTCTCTGTCTTTGGCGCAAATGGTGCATTGGCAGGAATAGGATCTACAGACCTGAAACGGATAATAATTTCATCTCCCGGATTAACATTCAGAAAATCTGCAAGCCTCTTATTTACTGCGACTGTGCCTTTCTCAATAGTAATTGTATCACCTGAATTGAAAGCAAAGAAGTCATTGTCAACTGCAAATATTTTTGTGTTTAGTGCAGTCTGCCCGGTGCTGAAGTTCTGACAATATCCATCAATCTCCAGAATTGCAGCAGCTTTGTTTCCGGTTCTTTCTTCAACTCCTGCTGTGAGAGCTGGATCAAAATACCTCAATCCTGAACTGATGACAATATCGGTATTCCCAAGTTTTTCCTCAGATGTTTTTTTCAGACTGTTCCTGACTGATTCTCCTGTAAGCAGGGATCCTGTTATTACAGCTGTCAGAATTGCAACAATAATAATCTGATATACAGCATCTTTCCTGTAGTATTTAATCGATCTGAAAATATTCTTAAAGAAGAAGTTCTTCATTGAGATAGTCCTGATCAATTCCTCAGTTTTCCGTTTTCCAGTTTGTAATGGTTTGACATCTTGCCTGCAAGATCATTTGAATGAGTAGCAACGATAAGAGTTATTCCAAGATCAATGTTCAATTCAGTCAGAAGTGTTCCAAGAAGGCTGGCATTTCTGCTGTCAAGTGATCCTGTCGGTTCATCTGCAAGAAGTATGTCGGGTTTATTGACAAGTGCACGCACCAGAGTCACGCGCTGAGCTTCGCCACCTGAGATCTGAAAAGGATACTTTCCTGAGAGCGCAGTGATGCCTGTCTTTCCCAATAATATAAGAGCATGTTTCTCAGCAGCATCGAACTGCTCTTCAGTGATTCTCCAGGCAGATAGTGGAAGTAAAATGTTTTCCCTGACTGTCAGGTGCGGAAGCAGGAGATGATCCTGAAATATAAATCCAATATTCCTGTTCCTGTATAAGGCGGATTCATCAGGTGTCATACTCAGAATTGATCTGTCCCTGAAAAATACTTCACCGGAATCCGGCCGGTCAAGAGATCCGATTATATTCAGAAGTGTTGTTTTACCAGATCCTGAGGGTCCGGTTATGGATATAGAATTACCCTGTTCAATTTTCAGTGAGAGCCCATCGAGAACCAGGCCTCGTTGAATGAATGATTTGAAAATGTTCTCCAGTCTGAGCATTTATAATTCCGGGTTTCAGTTATTTTCTATTATAGATTTCTGAGAGAGCAATCGACATCTTTTCCAGTGAAAGCTTTGATCTTACATTCTTGCTGCCTGCATCACCAAACTCTTTCTGCATGGATGGATCAATCAGCAGCCTGACAAGCGATTTCACAAGCTCTTCTTTATTATCAGGTGAATAAACTATTCCTCCGGATGTCATTCCCAGAATCTCCGGGAAAGCTCCGGTCGCCGGTTGAACAACAGGGATACCTGCACCATTAGCCTCAAGGATGTAGAGACCGTAGCCGTCATATTTTCTGACAGGCACGCTGATTACATTTACATTTCTAAAAAACTCCATCTTCTTGTTTCCCAGGAACTCAGGATAGATCCTTACGCTCTTCTGAAATCCTTTTTCCCTGAATTTCTTTATCTGGTCCGAAATAAATGGCTTATCGTCGCCGGTGAATCCACCGCATACATGAAGTGACAGGTCAGGTACCAGATTGTTCGACTTTATTTCGAGGAAGGCATCTGCCAGCTTGTCAAATCCATTGTGTGAATTAACCCGGCAGAAATAACCGAGTGAAGGATTAGCAGGCATTGTTTTATCATGAATAGTATTCTCAGGATCGAATCCAAGGGGTACCACATGGACATTTTCTCCGCTCAATCCTGTCTTCTTTTTAAAAAGTTCCTTGCTGTATGAACTGGGTGTAATGAAATCGTCGACATGCACGGCTTCCTTTGCAATAATTGACCATGCTTTGCTCTGGTATGGCTCAGCCATGTCATCAATCCAGTCGTCTTCATTTAGAAGAGAACATACTATTTTAATATCCATCCTCTTTTTTATCTGACGCGCAAGACCCAGAATAAGAGCATTTGAAAGGTGTATTACATCAGGTTTGTCGTCTTGCAACAGGTATCTCACCAGCCTGTCGACCTCATGACTCCGGAATGCATTGTCTCCTTCGATCATGTTCAGAGTAAGATCCTCATAGCCTTCAGTCCTGGTTGCTCCGGCCTGCCGTGCTGCGAGCTTCAGCAATGGATTCGAATCAACAAGTTTGTCCATAAATGCCGGCATATTCCTGAATATCCTCACCTTCTCTCTCAGGTACATGGAAATGGCTCCAAAAAATACTTCCTTTTCGAATCCCTCCCTGATGTATGCCTTATCAGGCGGAAGATAAAGAGGTATTGGTTTTGCAATAACTCCCCGCACCTTGCGGATTGCCCTGACGTAAAGCATATCGCGGTAACAATTGCCGCAGTAAAAAGATCCTCCCGATCCTGTTATCAGATAAACAATCTTCATTTTATTTATTTCCGAACGCCAATAATCTTCCGTCGTCAGTCAGAAAATAAAACCTCTCTCCGGTTACAGCAGGGGAACTGCTTATCGGTGCACCTGCATTGAAGCTCCATAACTTTCTGCCATCAGTGCGATTCAGCAGATAAATATTGCCATCCATGCTTCCGAATAACACACCTGAAGGAGATATGACTGCAGACCCCGTAATCCTTCCGTTTGTCCTGAACTTCCACAACTGTTTTCCGGTTGAGGCATTATAGCAGTAAAGGTACTTATCCTCATTGCCGATTACAACATGGTTATTGTCAGCAGCGGGGATTCCAAGAATGGATCCTGAGCTCTGGCCGGCCGGAACTTTCCAAACCACCTTCCGGCCGACAATATCCAGGCAGTAAAAATTTCCATCGTAGTCGCCAAAATACGCTTTCTGGTTAAAGAAGGCAGGAGAGGCCGCAATGTAGATACCTATATTAATTGTATCCCTCTCCTTGCCCGTCAGTGGATCTGTTATCCTGATTATTCCGTCACAGCCTCCAAACACAATTCTGTTAGTGGACACGGCTGGAGTACCGTTTATATAATTCCCGGTTTCCAGCTTCCAGAGCAGTTTTCCTGAAACCGGGTCAACACAATGCAGGAAATAATCATAACTACCGAAGATGATACCGGTTTTTTTTCCTGAATTCCAGATATTGGCCGATCCTACAATCTGGTTATCAGAAGAATAAGACCAGGCAGGCTTTCCTGTTATTTTATTAACAGCAACCATGGTTCCTCCGGAATTGCCAACAATAACATAACCTGAGTAAACAACAGGAGGTGCTTCAATTGCACTTCCCGATTCGTATTTCCATTTTATCTTTCCGTCAGTCCCGGCAGCAAACAGCGTTCCTTTATCGTTGCCGAAAAATATCAGCCCATCACTGATTACAGGTGAGGATTTTGTGGCTGTTCCCGTAGCCAAACTCCAGATAAGCTTCTGTCCTGGTGGTATCTCATGGTCTACCCGACCGCATAAATCAGCTGATCCCCTGAACAGATGCCAGTTATCGCTCTGTCCATGAAGATTTCCTGTAATGGCGGAAAATGTTAATATTATGATGAGATTTTTCATCTCAGCGGGCTCCGATACAATAAAGGTTGTTTTTACTTCTTATATATATTTTCTTTTCCGAAAAAGCCGGTGTGCAGTCACTGTTTTCCCCGACCGGGCAGGATGAGATAACCTTCAATTCTTTGTCGGCTTCGACAATGTGCATAGTACCGCTTCGGCCAAGAAACCATACTTTGCCGTCACATATTATCGGTGATGCATAAAAAGTATCGTCAAAATAATGAGTCCATAATGTGTCTCCCGTTTCGGAATTATAGCACGCCACATCACCATAACCTGTGGCAATAAACAGATATTCATCGGTAGCGACCGGACTCGCAACATCAGGTGTATAGCTGTTATCTTCCCAGACCTTAGATCCGGTCTTCCCTGGTTTAAGTGCAATGACATTGTAATAATCGGTTGCTGTGAAAACCATTTTACTGTTCACTGCAACTGAAGGTGCAACATCTCCGGAAACTCCGGGCAGACTCCACAGCTCCTTACCTGTTACGGGATCATATGCGGATACATTCGGATTTCCATTTATGAGAACCAGCGGTTCTCCGTTAAAAGATGCAAGAACAGGTGAGGAATTCACAATGCGCCCATCCCTCGGAGTTTCCCATTTCAACTCTCCTGTTTCGGTGTCGTATCCGGTAATGGTCAGTTTTTCCTGGCTGTCATACTGGACAATCAGTTTATTATCATAAATCACCAGTGATGCGGAATAGCCATAGATGGTTTGCGGTGTACCTAAATTCTTAGCCCATTTAAGTTTCCCGTCATGAGAGTAGCCTACAAGGTTCCCGTTTCCGAAAATTGCATATACTCCGCTTTCGGAAACTGCAGCAGTTGGTACAGCCATTCCGGCTTCAGCATCCGATTCAGGAACATCCTCAGAAGATTCCTCAAAATCTGATCCTGATCCTGTCCAGAGTATGCTGCCTGTGTTCTTGTCAATACAATATATTTCAAGATTGCTGCCTTCAGCACCCGTAAGATACAGGTTGCTGCCCCATATCACAGGTGAGTTCTTGCCAGGTTTCGGGACGGGTATTTTCCATTTTATGTTTTTCCCCTCAGTACCGTTCCATTCTGTGGGGAAGCCCTTGCCGCCTGCAATGCCCCGACTGCCTTCTCCCCTGAAAAAAGGATAGTTTACATCACCGGGCGTATAAAATATGGTCGACACGGAAACACCTGCATTAATTTTACTGCCTTTTGATTCTGTCGCCGAAGATGGAAGTTCTGTTCTCAGAATAAATGATGATATGATTGCTACAACAACGAGTGCCCCGGAGGAAATTAAGATGTATCGATGGTTCCTGGTTCTTTCCAGGTCAATGTCCGGTCTGTCGGATCGCAGTGAGCGTAACGGTTTCCCGCTTCCGTCCACAAGCCTCTGGAAGAATATAAAAATTATGGCCCCTCCAAGCAGCAGATATGAACCCGTCTCAAGCTGCCACCTGGATGAAAAATAGGCTTTCCTGGCCATCAGATCCATTGCCCTTACCTGATCAGCTTTAGCCGCATCATCGGGACTTGAATCAAATTGCTCTATTACCGATTGCAGGGCCTTATTACCTAGCGGGTTGATGGTTTTGAGCTGAACAAGACTGAAGATCATGGTGATGGCTATCACAAGGGTAAAGACTCCCGATGCCATGCTGATTCCCCTGAAAATGCTGATTTCTTTTTCTGTGAACTTCATCATCTACGTATTTAACTTAACAGGACAATACCGGAAGCATTTTCCGCAACTGTAACATCTACCGCGATCAGGTTCATAATCTGTCCTGATCTTTCTTATCGTCAGACGAAACATACTGATGCCAAGCGATAATCCAAGAAATATGCCAATCCACGGAGCTCCTTTTTTAAACCTCCCGATAATGAGCTGCTCTTCGTCATACAGCTCTTTTTCACTTTTTCCCGATTCAAAGTAGGCGACAGCTGCTTTTGATACTGCTTTGATTCCGCTTTCTTTTTCAAGCCTTATCTCCCTGGCAAGTTTTACGTCATCATTGACAATTGCAAGGGAAGGAGCAAGGTTGTAGAAGATAACGGCCAGGGAGGCTGCCATTACAGGGATTAACAGGAAGTAGAGAACGGATTCCTTCCACGATCTCTTCGGCCTTTTTTTAGCCGGATCAGGATCTGACTGAAGAATTGCATCATAAGGACATCCTGATTCGCATAACCGGCAATTTCTGCATTCTGCCGGAGTTATGGTCAGGTGTCGGACAGAAAAGCGGGAAAAAATGTTCTGAAGAACCCCATAGGGGCAGATGTATCTGCAATATGGCCGGTTAACAAAGATTCCGGTAACCAGAAGAAGTGATCCAAAGATAACCATTGTGTAGGGAGCATCTATCCTGAAGATCCCTACGAATGGATCATAACGGCATATGAGGAACTGGCTCTTGGTTGCAGCAAAAAGTATAGCAAGGACAAGGTAGACAAATGGTATCGCAGAAAGAATCCCTTCAACTTTCCTTGGTACCTTTACCTGCCTGAATCCTGTGAGTTCCTGAATGGCACCCAGAGGACAAACACCTGCGCAGAAAACCCTTCCTGAAAGTAAGGCAAATAACAGGGGTATAGCAAAGAACAGGAGCGCTGAAAAGGGCATTGAATAATCATCATTGAAGAGTGCCAGCGATACATTCTGAATTGATCCTATGGCGCATATGCAACCCTGCCTGTAAAAGCCAAAATAAGCAAGGGAAAAAACTGATAACCATATGAGTCCCTGGCGTGATCTTTTCTTCAAGGCAAGCCAGGAAGCAGCACTCAGAGCAAGGACGAGGACAGCTGCATCCATGTATTCCCACAAAGGCCCGCGCTGATACTGGAACTGATGTTCAGGGAATGTGTAACCTCCCTCGAATTCAGGCCTGGGAAACCTTTGCTCCTGGGCTTTGGTGACAGTATGCCAGACCAGCATTATTGCCAGAACAAGGTACGGGATATATTTCTTGAGTGTTATCTTCATTGTTAACTCCCCGGCAATCTATTGTTTTTAAATCTTGCCTGTGTCAGGTTATGCCGTGGGAGAGGTTCCTTAGGCTCTTTTTTCAGTTCCTTCCTTAAATATGGTTCTTCGGCTGGCACCCTGATTACTGCATCTGAAGGACAAATACGTGCTATAGCACATTGATTGCAATTGACGCAAAGATTATGCATTATCTGCAGATAGAGTGAGCCATTCCCAAAGTCGGCACATCCTTTTACACATTTTGAACAACCATCACATAGCTTTTCATTAATGGAATATTCGAAATATGGTTCCTCCACAAAAATTCTTTTTATTGCACCTGTCGGACATAACTGATCCTCAGCAGCTGTGCTGAATTTCTTTGCACCCTGCCTCAGGAATCCCGGACAGAAATCGCAGTAACCGCACATCGGGTAAGCATTCGTGCATTTTACTGCTGAAGGTGTCATCACACAGGCTGTCTTACACTGTTCACAGCTTGTGCATTTATAAGGATCAATCTGCCACACGTATCCTTTTACATCCATTTTCTTGGCCAGAATTACGGGTAGAGAAAGAACCGGAACTGCTATTATCAGTTTTCCGGCACTCCTTACAAACTCACGTCTTGTTCCTTTCCTGTTTCCGTCTTTTTCCATCTTTATCTTGACAGATATATTGAACAATCATCTTCACTCTTGCAGATCCCCTTGCCAGGACATGATGAACAGTCGGAACCGTTCACAATCCTGCTTCCGGTAATGGCAGCAATAGTCACCAGCAGGCCAAACAGCAGGAAACGAATCAACTTTTTAATAAATGCACTTCTGTCCATATAACTCAATCTTTTTTCTTAAACACATACAGTTTAGAATCAGCGGGATTAGCCCCGTAAATAACTTTGCCGTCGACGGAAGCGATATCAAGTGGGAGCGGCGGTACAAAACTATTAACAGAAGAGACGAATTCTATAAATCCGCCTTTATCACTGATTACCTTGATCCTGTTTATTCCTTTCTCTGCGGTCACAAATCCTCTCTCCATCGGTGTAAAATGTGCCGGATTGCAACAACCGCAGAAAGCATCCGGCTCACTGCCTGATGTTCCGAAAGAATCCAGTATTTTTCCGTCAAAATTCCTTTTCTCAATTCTTTTGTTGCCTGTATTTGCGACATAAACCGTATTATTACCACCAAGAACAACATCAAAATACAAGCTTGGAATAGTAAACGGATCGGTTGATTTTCCTATCAGCGATTTTACCTGTCCCTGCTTGTCGAGAATAAAAACAGACTTGTTAACTGCATCGGCAAATGCCACATTCTTTTCATCCGAAGAAAGGGACGTTATTACCGCATTGCTTTCAAAAGGACCCCATTCTTCTTTCTTTTCACCAGCTATATTCAGTAAGAGTATAATCCCGTTTGCAGCAGCATAGATATTTTGTCCTGATGCAGAAAGAGCAGTAACAGGCATTCCGGTTTTATACTCCCAAAGCAGCTTAAAATCAGGATCATAACATGTTATAAACGATTCACCTCCAAGAAGGATATCTCCTTTGCCTGTAATGGCGACCGAACTTAACTGCCCTTTCCCCGGATCAAATACCATGGAAACAAACCACCGGTCATCAATTCCTGTCAAAGCGGCGGGTGAGGCCGGAGCAGTTATTTTCTCTTCTTTCAGTGCTACATCAACTACGATATATGAAATGAAGACCATCAGAAGGATAATAATTGTTACAGTTGACCATTTTCTGTTCATCACTCAGTTTTTTTATCAACGTCTAAGCATATCATTTTATGTGCATCTCTGAGAATAATATGTTTTCCTGCAGGCGCCATCGGGGCCCATTCCGATCCCGTCGGTCTCCCACAAAAGTGATGGTCCCTATGCAGGACAGGATCTCAGCAATCCGGTTTCATTATATATTCCTGTTCTGCCTGTTCCTTGCCAACCATACTGTTGTCCGAATAAATTTCCGTTGATAGAAACCAGAAGAACTGCAAAAATGATCTTTATAAAAACATCTTTTCATAGTTTTCCCTGTTTGGTTAAGTTTTGCAATATAAAGAATTGTACTCAACAATCTATTAATTATTATATGTGTCAGAAAATCTAACCTGATAATGCCTGAATTTTAACATAAATTAAGAATAAATATGAGGGAGAGATTATAACCTGATGGTGAATTCCTCAGCATGTAAATCCTGACCGGAACGGATGCTTTCTTGAGCAACTTTCACTGATAACATCACTAACACCGGAAGATATTCCGGAAGATTATTGTTTTCAAGAATATTATTCTTGTAAGTTTAATGAATCATACCATTATATGATAAATAATATCATTATATAACTTTATACATGTTATTACTTAATATTATATAGTAAATATTAATTTTATATTATTATTTATATTTTGAAAATCATAAATAACAATTAGCTTTGCAGACTATATTTAAATAATGGATTTTTATTAACAGAAAAGAAATATGTGCGGAATTGTAGGAGTTTTTGATCTGAAGGTTAACCATACCGAATTAAGGAGCAGTGTGCTGAAAATGTCGAAAAAACTCAGGCATCGCGGACCCGACTGGTCTGGAATCTTTTACTGCGAAAAGGCAATACTTGCCCATGAACGCCTTTCAATAGTTGATCCTCAATCGGGCAAACAGCCTTTATACAGCAAGGACGGGAATCTGGTACTTGCAGTGAACGGAGAGATTTACAATCACCAGGATATAAGAAACCGGTTTGAGGGCACTTATGAATTCACAACTCACTCAGATTGTGAAGTCATACTTCCGCTATACAGGGAAAAAGGCCCTGCATTCCTTGAGGAAATGAACGGCATCTTCGCATTTGCACTCTACGACAGGGAAAAGGATTGTTATCTGATCGCCCGTGATCATATTGGAATTGTACCTCTGTATATAGGTTGGGATCAGTTCGGGAATTTCTTTGTAGCCTCCGAACTTAAAGCTCTGGAAGGTGTCTGCAACAGGATCCAGGAGTTCCTGCCCGGGCATTATCTGTACAGCAGGGAAGGCGAGATAAAGAAATGGTACCAGCGCGACTGGATGCAATATGAAGCTGTCGAAAAAAACGAAACATCGATCAGCGACCTCAGAGATGCAATGGAAGCTTCCGTTCACCGTCAGCTTATGTCGGATGTTCCATATGGCGTGCTTCTGTCAGGAGGACTTGACTCCTCAATAGTATCTGCCGTTGCAAAGAAATTTGCCCCCAAAAGAATTGAAACGCAGGATAAGAGTGAAGCATGGTGGCCTCAGCTGCACTCGTTTGCAATTGGACTGGAAGGCTCACCCGACCTTGCATCGGCGCGAAAGGTCGCTGAACATATCGGAACAATACATCATGAAATAAACTTCACCGTGCAGGAGGGACTCGATGCTTTGCGGGACGTGATTTATCATATCGAAACATATGATGTTACAACTATCCGGGCTTCCACACCCATGTACCTTCTTGCCAGGGTCATTAAATCGATGGGAGTGAAGATGGTTCTTTCCGGAGAAGGAGCCGATGAGATTTTCGGAGGTTACCTCTATTTCCATAAAGCTCCGGATCCGAAGGCATTTCATGAAGAGACAGTGAGAAAGCTTAGTAAACTGCATCTCTACGACTGCCTCAGGGCAAACAAATCTCTTGCAGCATGGGGCGTCGAAGGCCGGGTACCGTTCCTTGACAAGGAATTCATGGATGTGGCCATGCGCCTCAATCCGAAAGACAAAATGATCACAAAAGATAAAATGGAAAAATGGGTTCTCAGAAAAGCATTCGAGGATTATCTCCCTCCCACCATTGCCTGGCGCCAGAAAGAACAGTTTTCTGACGGCGTAGGGTACAGCTGGATAGACACTCTCAGGGCGCTGGCATCGAAAGAGGTCTCTGATGAACAGCTTAAAAATGCAAAGTACCGCTTCCCGATAAATCCTCCGATGTCGAAGGAGGAATACTTTTACAGAACGATCTTTGCTGAGCATTTCCCCTCAGATTCAGCAGCATCATGCGTGCCTTCAGTTCCATCGGTGGCATGCAGCACTGCTGAAGCCCTTGCCTGGGATGAATCATTTAAAAATATGATTGATCCATCAGGAAGGGCAGTTAAAAGCATTCATATCGATTCATATAAATAGACATTTTTACTACATTATTATTTTAACTGACAGATTCGCATCAGACAATAGATCCTTAATTTGTTCTTATCATTGTTTTTTACTCAGAAGCCACTTCTCTGCATCACTGACTGTTGAAAACACTGCGACGGGTGCGCATCTGTTTAATGCAACAGTCTCCGCAAAGTCCATTAAATCCCCTTTGGCATTCATATCAACGTAAGCCATCGATTTAAGATAGCCCTGTAATATGCAACTGGTATCTGATACAATCTGATAAACATCCATTGCACCAAGACGTGGCCCATCCAGATGCTCTTCTATTAAAACCCGTCTGAAATTCCTGGATTTGCATTCCAGTACGACTTCCTTCAGGTATGATTCAACATTAGTTTTATTGTTTATTCCAGTAACAACCACATGCAAGTAGCTTACTTTTGACTGAAATGTTAATTTGTACGAACCTGGCATTACCATTTTTTCCTCCTGCTTTTAAAATGCAATCTATAATTAGTAATGTTAAAAGTCAAATTTTTTTGAGGTGTTTCTGATTAAAAATCATAATTTTAAACCAGGCGTAAATCTTAAAAATCTGTAAAAGATGGAGAAAAAGAATGACTATGCCTGGAATATTATTCTGTGGCTGATCTTATTTCTTGTTTTCGGAATTATAATCATTACCTGAAACATGAAACCTTCAACCTCTTGTCTTCTCTTTATCTCTCTTGCAGCTGCCGGATGTTCTCAGCCTGCTAAAAACAAGCCTCTGCCAAATATTGTTTTTATTCTTGCCGATGATCTGGGCTACGGAGATCTTAGCTGTTATGGTTCAACCAGCCTTAGTACTCCTAATATCGACGGGATTGCAGCCCATGGATTGTGGTTTGCGAATGCCCATAGCACATTAGCAATAAGTACCCCTTCGCCATATTCTCTTCTAACCGGTGAATATGCATGGCGTAGAAAGGAAACTGGCGTCATGACAGGAAAATCAAAATCGGACCGCGACTGGGTGGTCGAACATTCATCAAATGGAAGATTGTCATTGATAAAAGGCTACTGGAAATATATTGAACCGGGTCCAGGGGTAAAGATAAATGCTAACACCAATACTGAGACCGTAAATGATCCTTTGCCCCGGCTTTACAATTTAAAAACCGATTTGGGAGAGAAGAATAATGTAGCTGTCGAAAATCCTGCTATTGTTAAGGAATTAACAGATCTGCTTCAAATAATAAAAGAAAATAAATGACGTACAGCGCTGGCGCGGATTTGCAATCCGTGTACTTGCTCGCTTGTAATCCGTGCCAGAATAAAATATTATAATATGCTCAAAATTAAACCAATTCTTCTAACAGGTTTTGCATCGTTGCTGGTTACTGGCATTGCCGGACAACAATCACAGAAACGCCCCAACATCCTCTGGATATCAACAGAAGATATGAGCCCTCACCTGGGATGTTATGGCGATAAAGTGGCAAAAACACCTAATATTGACAGGCTCGCATCACAGGGCATTCGGTATACAAATGTCTACACTACGGCAGCCATCAGTGCACCATGCAGGGCCGGCATTATTACAGGCATGTACCAGACATCTATAGGCTGCATGCATATGAGAACAACATCTTACCGACGGTCGGCTGATAATCCTTTGCAGTTTACTGCCGTTCCTCAACATTACGTAAAAGCTTTTACCGAATACATGAGAGCCGCCGGTTACTATTGCACAAACAATTCAAAAACCGATTATCAGTTCGCAAAAGATCCGGTTCCTGCCAGCATCTGGGATGAATGCAGTAAAAGTGCTCATTACCGTAACAGACCCGATAAAAACCAGCCTTTCTTTGCAGTATTTAACTGGATTGGTACACATGAGAGTCAGAACTGGGATATTTCTAAAGTTAAAACTGACCCAAAACAAGTTAATGTCCCTCCATATTATCCTGATAATGAAATAATAAGGAAGACCCTCGCAAAAATGTACGACAATATTGCCCGTCTCGATTCTGTGGTTGGTGCTCTTCTTAGGGAGCTTGAAAAGGAAGGGGAACTTGATAATACGATCATCTTCTTCTGGGGAGATCATGGAGACGGGTTGCCCAGAGCAAAAAGATGGCTTTATGATTCCGGACTGAATATCCCGCTTATAATCAAATGGCCCGATAAGTCCAATTCAGGGTATGTTGATGACCGGCTCATAAGCTCAATTGATTTTGGACCAACGGTATTGTCTCTTGCCGGTATTCCAGTCCCTGCCCACATGCAGGGAAAGCCATTTCTCGGTAAGCAGGCGGTCCCTCCAAGGAATGCTGCTTTCGCAGCGCGAGACAGGGTGGATGAGTCGTATGATATGATAAGATCTGTACGTACAAAAGATTACCTGTACATCCGAAATTATTATCCAAATGAGCCATTTGCAATATGGGTGCCCTATCTGAGTAACATGCCCATTTATAAGGAGATGCTAAGGCTCGATGCTGAAGGAAAACTTGCCGGGCCGCAGAAATCATGGATGGCTTATTCACGTCCTCCGGAAGAACTGTATGATGTCAAGGCTGATCCTTTCCAGATCAATAATATCATCAATGATCCAAAATATACAGCTGTTCTCGGGGAGCTAAGGGATAGGCAAAAAGAATGGACTCTCGAAACAGGAGACATGGGCCATCTGAACGAACCCGAGATGATCGAACAGATGTGGCCGGGTGGTATTCAGCCGGTTACTGATATGCCTTACTTCATTATCAATTCATCAGAAGACCGGGCCTCAAAAAACTATCGCACCGGAGGAGAGTATACTTGTCCGATGACATTAGGATTCTATTGCCCTACCCATGGTGCATCTATGGTCTATGCATTTGAAGAAAGAAATAATCCTCACTGGCTTCTTTACACAGGCCCGCTGAATCTTAAGCCTGGAACATACAACATCCGTGTTAAGGCAGTGCGGTATGGATACAAAGAGAGTGAGGAGCTTAAAGGTTCATTTGAAATAAAATAGAAATAGGGAAGCTTGGGGATTGGGGCCTGGGGCTTGGGGCTTGGGGCTTGGATTATAGTTTGTGAATTAAACAGTGACAACGAAATAATTTTTAAACTTAACAACCATTGACAATGGCAGATTTTAGATTTGAAGAATTTGACATCTGGAAAGAAGCGATTAAAATTTCAGATAAACTTTTTGACTATGCTGATAAAGCTGAAGAAAGTAAATTCTTTAAATTCTCTGAGCAACTTAGGTCATCTGCAATGAGTATTTCTAATAATATTGCTGAAGGGTCTGGTTCATTTTCTGATAAAGAATTTTCTAGTTTCCTTAATATATCAAGAAGATCTGTTTTCGAATGTGCTAATATTATACACATCTACCTCAGCAGGAATATTATTAGTTCTGATGAAAAGAAACAAATATTTCCACAGCTCATATCTTTAAGCAAGAAAATAACCAACTTTCGAAAATCACTACTTAAGCCCTGATAATCCCAGGAATATGCCTGTAACTATCAATACCATGCCCCATGCTCCATGCGCCATGCTCCATGCCCCTTGCTCCATGCCCCATGCCCCATGCCCCATGCCCCATGCTCCTTGCCTTTAGCATCCTTAAATAAACAATACAACCCATGAAACCAAACTTCAATCTCACAATTATTTTAGGATTATCCGCTACTGCTTTTTCCTGTACAAACCCTGGTGCAGGAAGAAATGAACAGCCGAATATTGTTTATATTATGAGCGACGACCATGCCTGGCAGGCCATCAGCGCTTATGGCGGCATATTGAAAGATCTTGCGCCAACACCTAATATTGATCGTATTGCGATGAACGGCATGCGCTTCGACAGATGTCTGGTGACAAACTCCATTTCCGGACCCTGTCGTGCAGTTGTTCTCACCGGCAAATACAGTCACCTGAACGGATTTGTTAAAAATGAAGGACAATCGCCATTTGACGGCTCCCAGCAGACTTTCCCGAAACTTCTCCAGAAAGCAGGCTACACAACTGCAATGATTGGCAAATGGCATTTGGGCTCTGATCCGACTGGATTTGATTACTGGGATATTCTTCCCGGGCAGGGAAATTACTATAATCCTGATTTTATTACTGCAGCAGGACGCCAAAGGGAAGAAGGCTATGTGACTGACCTCATTACTGAAAAGTGCATCAAATGGCTAGGAAATGTAAAGAACAGCGGCAAACCGTTCATGCTGATGATGCATCATAAGGCACCTCACCGCGAATGGCAGCCGGGACCACATGAATTAACACTCTACAAGGATGTTACTTTCCCTGAACCTGCAACACTGTTTGATGATTATTCCGGAAGAGGGACAGCTGTGAACTCGCAGGATATGACTATTTCGAAAACCATGAGACTGGTTGAAGACAATAAGCTTTATAAGGATCCTAAAGCGCCTAAAAATGCCGGACTGAACAGGATGAATGCGGAACAGGCTGCAGCATGGGACTCCGTCTATAATCCCATTATAAGGCAATTCTATAAAGCAACGCCTGAAGGAGATGACCTCGTAAAATACAAATACCAGAGATATCTTCAGGATTACCTTGCCTGTATTGCTGCCGTGGATAAGAGTGTGGGAGAAGTGCTCGATTTTCTTAAGGAGAGCGGACTCGACAAAAATACTATTGTCATCTATGCATCTGACCAGGGATTTTATCTTGGCGAACATGGCTGGTTTGACAAGCGTTTTATTTTTGAGGAATCATACCGCACTCCTTTGCTGATCCAATGGCCCGGCGTCACAAAACCCGGCTCAATAAACGCAGATATTGTTTCGAATCTCGATTTTGCTGAAACAATGCTTGATATGGCAGGTGTGGAGATCCCCTCAGACATGCAGGGCAGGAGCATGGTGCCGGTTTTGAAGGGCAGAACTCCGTTAAACTGGAGAAATGAACATTATTATCATTATTACGAGTACCCCGGTTCACACTCAGTTAAGCGTCATTATGGGATCAGCAACGACAGATTTAAGCTTGTACATTACTATTATAATATAGATGAGTGGGAGCTCTATGACCGGCAGATAGATCCCCTGGAGCTTAAGAACTACTATAACGATCCCGCATATGCTGATGTAAAGGCAAAGCTGCACAAACATCTGGATAAGCTTATGACCAAATATGGTGACAGCGAGGAACTTGCCAGATCATTTCTGCCTGATTAGAATGCCGGCTTTATTTATTCGTCGAAGGTAATCTTCTTGAAATCGACCAGATCCATTCCTTTACGGCGGTTTGCTTTTCTTTCATGCTTATCTTCTGATTCATTTGCGGTGCGGCTTAAACCGAAATATCCATAAGCGGCATATTCATTGCCGTATGCACTGAATATAGCAAGCTTGTTGATGCCTCTCTGATAATGATCCCGGGCCAGAGTATAATTATGATATTTCTTCTCCTGAATTATCCCTCTGAATATATCTCTTACGGCTAAATAGAATGCGTTGCTTCCTTCCCGTCGGTTTTCAGACATGAGTTCCTCGGCTTCCTCATATTGCTTCAGTAGCAATAGATTCTTGATATAATATACTTTAAACAAAGGATTTGATGGATACTCTTCAGCCAGCTTCCTTGAATAGGGTAGTGCTGCGTCAAAATTTGTCTCAAAATTCATTCTTATCCAATAGAGTAAAGATATAGCCTCAGCCCTTAGTGCCATTGACTTTTTACCACATATCTCAAGCTGCTGCAATCCTTTTTCCATATCTCCGTTGGGAAAAAGAAAAGCAACGGTTTTATAAACAGGGTAGACCTTTGGATATGCTTCCCTGTAATAATTATAAACCCCGGTGAAATAGTAAAAATCAGGATATGCGGAAGCGAATGAAAAGGAACGCATCAGTGGTCTGTAGGTGCTTGTAACCAGGGGTACCACATCACCGCTCAGATCGTTATCTGACATAAACAAAAGCAGTAATCCACGGGCGCAGATATTCGCCAGAAGGTATTCAGCTTCGTAAACCTGCGAGGGATATACTTTCTTGTCACTTTGTTCTATGCATGTCCGCATTTCGGATTCAAATTGAATGCGTTCAGAAGAGTTAGGGATAAGAGGAAAATTCTCCCAGTATATCTTCATCCCGTTATAAAGATGTAAAACAGGATGCTCAGGATAAAGTTCTTTAATTGCATCATACGCCATCGTCGCTCCTTCAAATTCAAGGTTGTAGATATTGTGCATACCTCCGGTTATGATATTTATTGCTGCACTATCCTTAAGTATCTGAGTCTTTGACTCCATTGAGATAAGGCAGATAGCTGCAACTGGAATGCATTTGAGAAGGAATCTCATGGTTTTGTTTCAATATACTAAAATACACAATTATGATGGTTTTATTATTAAGTATTATTTTTACAATAAAAAGATGAAGAGCATTCAGGATTGTATTAAATTCACAAATGAGAATCCAATCTGCTATCTTGCAACTGCAGAGGGTGATCAGCCGCGCGTTCGCGCTATCGGATTCTGGTTTGCCGACAAAACAGGTTTCTACTTTCAGTCTTCCACAATCAAGGAGTTTCCGCACCAGATCAAAATCAATCCAAACATTGAAGCATGCTTTTATAAGCACGAGGGTATGACAGGAACAATGCTGAGAATCTCCGGAAAAGCAGAGTTCATGAATGATCTGAAACTGGGAGAGAGAGCCATGAAAGACAGGCCTTTCCTTAAAAGTTTCGGTCTCACAGCCAACAGCCCTGAGATGTTTATATTCAGAATTGCCCACGGCAAAGCCCATTTCTGGACGATGGATAAAAATCTTGCACCAAAGGAATATATAGAATTCTGAACAGGCAAAAGTTTTATTCGATGGTCTACGACCATCCATACAACAAGGGGTAGCTTATTTTCTACAATAATTTGATGATCTACGATCATCTCGTTTTCACTAACCATAAGGTGTCTCTTAAATGTTTATTAATCATCGGATTAATTAATAATAAAAGACTAAGTACATGACAAAAATTTACAACATTGGTTAAATTTATCTATATCGTTGCTAAGAAGCAAGTTGGCGATGTAAGTAAGACCATATTTAAACAAGCTCTTCGCCCTTCTTCCATGTTTTTTGATTTTGATGGGCCGGAGAGTGTTGAGATATATTCCAATCCTATACACCCAGGCAAAAGCAATCAAAACAAGTGACAATAGCTTACTTACCCTTTCAATATCAGACAGATGAGTGTCCTCAATATTAAACTCACTTGTTTTCAACGCCTTAAAAGCAGACTCTATCTGCCATCTTTCTTTGTAAAGAGCCTGTGCCTTGTCGGGTTTATTAAACGACACTATTATCTGAAGCTCCGGAACATTTTCTTTGTTTATAATCCTGGAAGCAGAGAGATAACAGAGTTCTCCGTTGACCCGAACAATCTTAGGGTAAAAAGACCAGTCATTAATTCTGAGGTTATTAAACAACCACGAAGCCTTTACCATTTGACCGTTGGTAGGTTTTTCGACCCAGAAGTTTTCACGTATACGAATATGATACTCAATGTTTAGCTTGTTAAGATATTCCAGCCATTTGTCCCCAACAAACTCTCTGTCGGCCAACAGGCATTCAATACTGTTGGATCCAAAGAGCCAGATAAAGCGTTCCATTAAGTCTATCCGCTCCTGCATGCAGGAGTTCCCGAACTTGGGCATTATGTGGAACAGTATTGGAAAGGCTACTCCCTTATATACGATGCCAAGAGTAAGGATATTAATGTTCTTCGTACCGAACTTCCAGTTTGTCCTGTCCAAAACCAGTCTGTATGGTGGTTCATGGGGCAGCAGAGCAAATATAAACCTTGCCACCAGGTCCGAGTCAAGTGAATACTCCGATATAAATCTCTGTATCCTTCGCAACGACGACTCCGCTTTAACGCTTGAGTCAAATCCACAGGCCAGCTTTTCGAAGCAAACAGTCTGCACCTTGCATAACGCACTGATAAATAAGCCAAAGAACTTTATACGAGCTAAGTTCATTTTGTCACCAAAGAACTCTTTCAACGTATCAGATAAAACTGTAACTTTGTTTTCAACCTTGATTTTCATAGTCGGAAAATGTATTGGTAACACATTTCTAACATATTGATTATCAAGGTTTTATACTAATAAAAGAACGTGTATTTATTAACAATTAACATATAACATATTAACATTCAACGCGTTAACGTTTTTTGTCATGTACTAAGAATAAAAGATTTAATTCCTAGATTTTACAGAACAAAGATCCTCGTAGAGGATCGAATTATTGTAGCAACCCGATCACCCCAAACCCTGAGATCCTCGTAGAGGATCAAATAAAAATCATAAATTAACGGAATCAATGTCCTCAAAAAATTCAAATAGAAACCTCTCATCAAATTCAATCTGTTCGATTTTCAACATATTTATGTATTCCTCCCTGAACCGGATAGATTTATGATGCTCTTCCTGCCTCGCTATATAATTGTAAACATCATCGATCTGGCTTCTGCTATATGAAAATCCCCCATAACCATCCTGCCACTGAAACTTCCCTAAAAACCACTTCCGCTCATTGATAAACCATGCTGATGATTTCTTAATGACTGAAATCGTATCCGAGGTGGAAACCGATGGATTCCTTCCATAAAAAATGTGTATATGATCGGAATATCCATTAACAATCAATGACTTATGCTTTAGGTTCTTAAGTATACCACTGACGTACGAAAAAACTTCAACCCTTCGGGAATGGTTTAATAAACACTCCCTGAATCTGACAGCAAAAACAAGTTGCTCATAAAGCTGAGTAAATGTCCCGGACTTCATAGCGATACAATATTTAAAATTCCACAAAGGCTAAATTACGAAAAGCAAGACTATTTTGAGTCTTGGTGAATATTTTGTTTTGCACAGATTCAGAATTTTACGATTTTTATACTTTCCATCTTTTAAGTACAAAATGATTAACTCTATTCTAAAACAAATTCTCAGACCTGCCAACCATTATATCTATGGATTTGCTGATCTCCATGGTCTGTTGAATGAAAAATTCAGAGGATACAATTATGGCTTATCTATTGGAAAGAGACTGGACAGCAGGATTGTTGATGGAATTAAGAAAGGGCCAACAATTGAATATTTTAATCATTATAGGAAAACAAATTCTGAACTCTCAGGAATTACCTGGAAGATCCATGCTGATCTGAAGAAAAAAGGCATTGATTCACTGCCTGTCGCACCGACTATTTCAAAAGGTGATGAATCCTACAATGAGGAGTATTTACGAACTCTTAAAGTCGATCTATCCCATAAAATGGTTGCAACAAGAGCCGGATTGGGGTGGATAGGGAAAACCGATCTTTTTGTCTCACGGGCTTTCGGACCGCGGCTGAGACTGGTTAGCATTCTTCTCAGGCAGGATCCTGGAATATCATCAATCCCTGTTACTGAAAGCGAATGCGGAGAATGTAAGGTATGTGTTGTAAAATGCCCAGCACAAGCTGCAAACGGAAAGCTGTGGAATATCCGGGTAAACCGGGAACAATTCTTTGATCCTCATAAGTGTCGTGAAAAATGCGCTGAACTGGCTCTTGAGAAACTAAAAGTTAATGAAAGGATCTGTGGATTATGCGTATCAGTCTGTCCCTATGGAAAAACAAAACATTAGTATTATTATATTTGAGGATAAAACAATTCTTTTTATGCAAATAATCAGGATCCTGTGAATATTACCGCTGAAAATATCCTGTTGATAGGTTCATTGCTTGTTTTTATAAGCGTGCTGGCTGGTAAAACTTCCTTTCGCCTGGGCATCCCTACTCTCATTCTGTTTGTGGCAGTGGGCATGCTTGCAGGTTCCGACGGAATAGGCAAAATCAGCTTTGACAATCCTGCCATTGCACAGTTCATTGGAATAGTAGCATTAAATTTCATCCTTTTCTCAGGTGGTTTTGAGACCGATTGGTCATCCGTGAAACCGATCTTTGGACAAGCCCTGAGCCTTTCGGTACTTGGAGCGTTATTAACTGCAGCATTTCTGGGTATATTTATCTGGCTGGTAACCGATTTCACAATTTTTGAAGGTCTCCTTCTCGGTTCAATTGTGTCATCAACAGACGCCGCTGCTGTCTTTTCAATTCTGCGTTCTAAAAACCTTGCACTTAAGGGACACATACGCCCTGCTCTTGAATTCGAGAGCGGAAGCAACGACCCAATGGCGTATATTCTTACAATAATCTTCATAAGTCTTATCCAGAATCCTGAAAAGTCTGCCTGGTCTATGGTACCTTTGTTTTTTCAGCAACTACTTATCGGTGGAGCTCTTGGTTTTGTTTCTGGATATGCCGGCAAGTTTGTTATTAACAGGATAAAGCTTGATTACGAAGGACTTTATCCTGTACTGATGATAACCCTGATGTTCCTGACATATTCCGTCACCACATCGGTGCACGGAAATGGATTTCTGGCTGTATACATCTCTGCAATTTACCTTGGTAATCAGGATCTGCTTCATAAGCGCACCATTATTAAAATGTATGATGGTCTTGCCTGGCTTATGCAAATAATCCTGTTTTTGACTCTTGGTCTTCTTGTTTTCCCCAGTCATATAGTGCCTGTCATCGGTATCGGATTGATTATATCTGCCTGCTTGATTTTATTAGTGCGCCCTCTTGCAGTATTTATCTGTCTGGCGCCTTTTAAAGTCAAAGCAAGGGTAAAATGGTTCTATTCATGGGTTGGACTAAGGGGGGCGGTTCCCATTGTATTTGCTACATTCCCTCTCATGGCAGGCCTTAACAATGCTGACATGATCTTTAATATAGTTTTCTTTATTTCCCTGACGTCTGTTATTATACAGGGTGCGTCAATTCCAAAGGTCGCAAAATGGCTTCATGTTTCATTACCTGCACGTGTCAAGGCAATCACTCCTGCAGATATCCTTCTTGCAGAATCATTTAACACGGCAATGGCAGAGGTCATTTTATCGCCGGATAATTCAGCTGTGGGAATGAAAATAATCGATCTTGGCTTTCCGCAGAATGCACGCATCGCTTTGCTGAAAAGAGATGAGAAATACTTAATACCTGACGGACTGACACAACTGAAATCCGGTGATAAATTACTAATCATTGCAGGCACAAAGGAGATCCTCTCATCAGTATCTGAATGCCTTATGGGTACAAAGCAATCTGAAACAACAGGGTAAGAGAATTAATATCATGCCAGGCCTGAATAAAGAGGTTTCAAAGCGCAGCAATTCTTGAATTTTTTCCCGCTGCCGCAGGGACATGGATCATTTCTTCCGGGAGACGATGGTTTCACAACCTGCGATTCCTTGTTTTTTATCCACTGCATTACGTTCGCAGGTGCTCTCTTATTGTTTAATTCCTTTGCCATGAAATCCATATAGGGACCAACATGGTGGAAAAATGTCTTGTATCCTTCACATAACCAGTTCAGTCCTTTCTCTCCGTCAGGTGTTCTGGCAATCCTGTGCTTCGGACATTCACCATGGCATGCAAAGCGTACATCGCATATCAGGCAATATCGGGGGAGAGTGTTCCTTTTATCAATACCAAAATCAAATTGTCTCTGAGATTTGAACATCTCTGACAATGGTTTCTCTGAAATATTGCCCAGAAAATATTCAGGATACACATAATGGTCGCATGAAAAGAGATCCCCGTTATGTTCCATTACCATCGCATCTCCGCACGTTCCCGCAAATACACAGATACCTGGCATCTCTCCAACCCAGTTTGCAAGTGTTGTATCAAATATCTGGACATAATACCTGCCGACATCTGACCTGACCCAATCATCAAAAATGCCTGTCAGGAACTTACCATAATCAGGACCACGCACTGACCAGTCTGTTATTTCTGCACTCCCGGAATAATTGTTTGGAACAAGTGTCAGCAGATTATCTGGTTGCAATCCCGCCTTTCTTTCAACAATTGGGAGAAACTGCATAAAAACACTACCTATACTCTTCAGGAAACTGTATGTTTCGCCCGGAAAATGGACACTGTAATTATTTACACAGCTGAGGGTATTGAATTCTACCCTCTTTTTCTGAAGTATTTCTATACCCTTCATCACCCTTTTAAAGGATGCACCTCCTGAGGCAGTTTTCCGGAATTTATCATGAATGTGCTCCGGGCCGTCTATCGAAATGCCGACAAGCATATTATTGTCCTTCAGAAAACTGCACCACTCTTCATTTAACCTTGTTCCGTTTGTCTGAAAAGCATTCTCAATTGCTTTTCCTCCGGCATATTTCTTCTGGAATTCCATAGCTTTCCTGAAGAAATCAATTCCCAGCAGTGTCGGCTCACCCCCCTGCCATACAAAAGTAACTACAGGAATGTCATTTGCCTCGATATACTGACGTGTGAATTCTTCAAGCATCTCCTCCGACATCCTGAAATCGGTTTTCCCCGGATACAACTTCTTCTTCTCCAGATAATAACAATAGGTGCAATCGAGATTGCAAACCGGTCCTGCCGGCTTCAGCATCACATTGAAAGCAGTCGGTCGCTTAAGTTTAAGGGCATCGGAGAAAAGAATGTTCTTGTTCAAAAATCAGGTATAATATATTACTTGAAACCGTTAATTAAATAATTGCTAAATTTATTGATCCTTTTCAAATTTCAGATAATGATAAGATCTTTATTTTGCATGTTAACAGCTTTTATCTTATTCTTCTTTAATATAACACATATTCAGGCACAGACTCCTGAACTAATCTTGCCCATAGGTCATTCCGACATTATAAGTGATGCATGCTATAGTCCTGATGGGAAGAACATAGCTACCACATCAGTCGACAGAACAGTCAAAATCTGGAACGCTGAAAGCGGGAAACTGCTCCTTACTTTGGATGGATTCACGGACTGGGAGATTGTGAATACTATAAAATTCAGCACCGACAACAAAGCTCTGATAACATATTCTGAAGCAGGAAAAGTACAAATATGGGATATTAAATACGGGCAGATGATTCCGGATCCTGAAGGAAAATATTCAGATATTCATCAGGAAACAAATATAATAATACAGCCTCCCCCGAATGATGGTATGGCATATAGAATAAAAATTGAATCTGAAGTGCCGCCTGTATTAAGCCCCGGCAAAGAAAGAATACTTGCAGCAGCGCATCTGACATGGCATTCAGGAGAATGGAAAAAGCTGACCTGGACATCAGATACCATATATGCTGACGAATTATACGGAATGGTTGTAGTATCCTATGATTCTGAAAACGGTAAAATGCTTAAAGTTTATTTCGACTCAACAACTATTGATCAGCAAAACGGATTGGTGGGGAATGAAGAACCATTTTACAAAATTTGTTTCAGTCCTGACGGGAACAACGTAATGACTGTTTCAGACAAGTGCAGAGTATATGATACTGAAAGTGGAAAGCTTTTATTCACTATTGATGAATATAATATTGATCCCCACGGTTTTTCTTACTCCAAAGACAGTAAAAGGATAGTGGGATTTGGTGATTCAACCTTCTTATTCGATGCTTCTGATGGCAAATTGCTGCATACATATGAGGCTCCCATTAAAAGGATCTATAACAGATTTGAAGAGAATGAGCAAATTGTTTATTCCTGCTGTTTCAGTCCTGATGGTAAGAAATTCTTCATTGTAACAGGTAAAAGCAATTCACTTAAGATATATGATGTCAATAACGGCAATCTCATTCTTAATCTGACAGGAAGTTCAATGCCTTTGTCTGAAGCGGTTTTCAGTCCTGATGCCAGATATCTTCTTTCAAAATCATTCGATGAGATACCAACAGCTAAAATATGGGATCTTTACAATGGAAAGATACTTCATGGTTTTGTCGGGCATGAATGGAGCAACGCCGGGTATGATAAGGAGGGCAGAAGCATTCATACATTTTATCAGTCAGCCCATGGAATTACAACTGTTAATAAATGGAATCCCGCTAGCGGAGAAAGATTATCAACAGTTGATCTGAAGGCTGATTCTGTCTCTGGTTTTAGTCCTGACAATAAAGCCCTTATTGCAATCGATAAAGGGAACATTGCTAAAATACTTGACGCTGAAACAGGTGAACAGATACATTCTCTGTCAAAATCTGTTGGATTGGCATCAAAAGCATATTATTCTCCTGATGGCAAAATAATTATTACGTCGTCAGAATTCAATTTTGCCAATATCTGGGATGCTGAAACCGGTAAATTTATGAGACCTCTGAGAGGCCTTGATGAAGATGGTGATTCAATAAAGCTGCAAACTTATACATATATTGAAAAGTTAGATATCGAGACAGGTAATCCTGTAATAGATAGTATATTACAGATATTTGAAAAACCATTTATCTTCAGCTCAGATAGCAAAATATTAATAAGCGGAGGGGACAATAATCTTCTTCAGAGGATATGGAATATTGAAAACGGCTCACTTGTGAATAATTTTTATGGACGCAGAGCTGCAATAAACCCGGATGGCACTAGAGTTCTGATTTTTGATATGGCAGAAGACGAATTTTCCGAGGTGCCGAAAATTTGGGATATAACTGCTAACAAATTGTTATTCACTCTTGAGGCAGATCCTTTTCAACGCATAACAGCCAGTTTCAGCCCCGACGGGAAGAATATCCTTACTGTCAGCCATGACTCTGTGAAAATATGGGATGCACAGAACGGGAAGCTTAAAACGCCAGTTTACTTTCAGGGTACTTTTTATGATATCGACTGGAAGAATGAGAAGTTGGTTGTTCATGATAATTCCAGACTGGTTATTTACAATATCAGGACAGGTGAGCAACTCTGTTCATTAATAGCTATTGACTCAACAGATTACCTGGCGTTAACACCCGATAATTACTATATGGGGACAAAGAATGCAGCCAGCAGGTTGTCATGGCGCATAGGAGGGAAGCTCTACAGTTTCGACCAGTTCGATCTGCAGTATAACAGGCCGGATATCGTCCTTGAAAGGCTTGGTAATACCGATACGACTCTTATTGAAATGTACAGGAAAGCTTATGAGAAACGACTCAAAAAAGCAGGATTCAGCGAAAAGATGTTCTCAGAGGAGTGGCATACACCTGAAATGAAAATCCTCAATTCCGACTCTGTTGATTACTCCACTGACAAATCCACGGTAAACCTGAAAATATTTGGAACGGATTCAAGATATAATCTTAACCGCCTTATGGTGTGGGTCAATGGTATACCGGTTTATGGCGCAAATGGAATAAACCTTACTGATGTAAAGACGAACTCTGTTTTTAAAACCATTAAGATCGATCTTGCATATGGCACTAATAATATCAAGGTTTCCTGCATAAATGAAAAGGGGGTTGAGTCCCTTAGAGAATCTGTAGATGTGGAATACAGTCCTGCTGTCAGGGTAAAACCTGATCTTTATGTAATCACTATGAGTGTTTCTACCTATAAAGACAAAAGATACAGCCTTCAGTATGCTGCTAAGGACGGAAAGGATATTGCATCTCTATTCAGCACACTTGACCAGCCTGATGGCGGCTATGGCAAAGTCAGTGTTTACACACTGCTTAATAAAAAAGCTGTAAAAGAGAACTTCTTTTCACTTAAACATCAGTTATCCAGAACAAAAGTTGATGACCAGATCATTATTTTTGTTTCAGGACATGGATTACTCAACAAAGACCTCGACTTCTACTTTGCAACATATAACACTGATTTCCGGCATCCTGAGATTAACGGGATCTCCTTTGATGAGATTGAGAGCATTCTTGACAGTATCCCGGCCAGGAAAAAGCTCCTGATGATGGATGCATGCCACAGCGGCGAAGTCGATAAAGATCAAATAAGGGATCTCACTGCTGAAAAAGAAACAAGTTCGGGTGAAATAAATTTCAGGGGAAATATAAGGGAATACGATTTCCGCAGCAATGGAAAATTATTTTCGCAGTCGGGTATAACTCTGACTAACTCATTTGATCTTATGCAGGAACTCTTTACCGGCCTTGATAACGGAACGGGGACAACTGTAATCTCTGCAGCAGCCGGAAAAGGCTATGCACTTGAATCACCCCTCTGGAATAACGGTGTATTTACCTTTTCTATAATAAATGGCTTGAAGAACCGTGCAGCAGATAAAAACAGAGATGGTGCAATCACTATATCAGAATTAATTACTTGACGGTAGTGCCGGCTTCAGCATCACATTGAAAGCAGTCGGTCGCTTAAGTTTAAGAGCATCGGAGAAAAGAATGTTCTTGTTCATACGAACGTATTTGAACTATTTAAATTGCTGGTAATAAATAAATGTTAAATTTACTAATCCAAAACAAATATAACCATGATAAGCCATACCGCCAGATTTCTTGCAGTTAATCTCTGCATATTTTTTTGTATTCCAATCCTTACATCACAGGTACCTGAATTAATACTCCCTTTAGGCCACTCAGCACCTGTAAATGATGCCGCTTACAGCCCTGATGGAAAGAGAATAGCTACATGTTCAAATGACAGAACTGTAAAGATATGGGATGCTGAAAGTGGCAGGTTATTTCTTACAATTAAAGATTTCTCAGTAATGGATTATCCAAAGGAAATTGCTTTCAGTCCTGATGGAAAATTACTCCTGACCATTGGCAGCGGCACCAGGATAAATTTATGGGATCCGATCAGCGGCAAGATGCTGCTTGAAACTTCGCCTGCTGGTGAAACAGGAAAATCAGATGGTGAAGCTTTACTTTCTGCTCTCTTCGGTACCAATATAGAGGCGCTCTTCAGTCCTGATAGTAAGTTATTACTGATAAGTATAATAGGAATAAATGTCTGGGATATTCAAAGCAGGAAGATGATTAGAACAATAAAAGGTCCTGAAGAAGGTATCAGATCGTTCATTGTGAGTCCTGATAGCAAGTATATCCTTACGAACTCAGCGGAAAGCTCTATTGATCTTTGGGAAATAAGTACCGGGAAACTTATACGGAATTTCAGCTCCGACATCGAGTTATCATCCATTTCCGGATCATTCACAGCTGATGGGACAAAAATCATTACCCGCTCGGAAAGTGAAATAAAACTATGGGATATCCAGAGTGGGGAAATGATATTGAGTTTAAATACTATCCCGGGATCCCGGCATTGTATAAGTCCTGATGGCAACAAGATACTCGCAGATGGCAATCTGTACCTTCAGAAAGGAAAGTGGATGGAATCTTCACAAATGAATATGGACTCACCCAGTGACCTCATGGGGCAGATTGTCGGACTTTACGATGCGATTACTGGGAAAGTTAAAGTGGCATATGTCGATTCCTCGACTATAAAGGATAATCTTTATGTTGGAGATTACCTGCAGGTATTCAGTTTAGCCTTCAGCCCTGACCTTAGCAAGGTTATTACTGTTACAGATAAATGCAGGATCTGGGACACGCAAAATGGAACTCTTCTATTCTCAATTGAGGGATTTTTTGACAATACGACGAAGGCTGAGTTTACACCTGACGGAAGAAGAATATTCATCGCTTCGGCAGCATTTTGTGGTCTCTGCGATGCAGATGACGGTAGCTTGATAAACCAGTTCATTATACCTGCAATCAGGTACACAGATGATGGATCTGTTGAATCTCAATATCCGTTTGCCGGTTTCAGCCCTGATGGAAAAAACATATACATGGTGCCGGACTATTCAAATCATGTCAATATTTATGATGCATTTTCAGGAGAGCTGAAAACAAGTTTAAGCGGAAGCTTAATAGATGTATCAGGAGCAACATTCAGCAGTGACGGCAACACTTTAGTCATAAATCCACGCACAGATACTTTTGAAATCAGATCCTGGGACCTTAAAAATGGAAAGTTATTAAATCAATTTAAGGAAAATGGTATGGCATATGCCCTTTATCCAAGGGGAGGAATGGCAGTCCATACGTTTTTTACCAATATGATTGACAATGTAACTATTAAATCATATAACATTCACACGGGATTACTGATCAGTTCAGTTGATCTCAGGGTAAATCCTTACAGCAACTTTATCTTCAGTCCTGATGAGAAAATACTTACTGTCATTGATACAAATTTTACTGCAAAAATATTTGATGCAAAGACTGGTGCGGAATTGTATGACCTGCAATCGCCAGTAGGTGATGTATTCTATACTCCTGACGGGAAAAATATTTTGACCACATCATGGGAAAATTTTGCCAGATTATTCGATATACAAAGTGGGAAACTGATACGTGAATTGAAAGACCTCGAGTCTTCTGATGAGGGGAGCTTGTATAGTATGTCTGTCCTTAAGGGATATGACGCATCAGGAAATGAAATTCTGGGAGATACGATGGTAAGTGGTGGAACAATCACTGCCAAATTCAGCGGCGATGGAAAACGGTTGATAAATACGGGTTCTTTATGGGGTAATATCACCAGAATATGGAATGTGGAAAACGGCAAACTCCTCAATAGGTTTGAGGGTACTGAAGGCTCAATTAATTATGACGGCTCAAAAGTAATTACTCAGATACAATTTGCAGATACAATAAACGAAATTTATAAAGCAATCCCTGTTATATGGGACGCAATCGATGGCAGACAATTATTCAGGCTTGATCCGTTGGAATGGGGATATTCAGCTTTCAGCACTGATGGAAAGAACATCATAACCTCCGACTTTGGAGATACGATAAAATTCTGGGATGCCACCACCTATAAACTCCGAAGGAAAATTGTACCAGATGGCGAACTTGTGGATATTGACTGGAAAAATGACCGGATTATCATTAATGAAAATTCCCAGTTGGTATTCTACAGTATCAATACTGGTCAAAAGCTTTTTTCACTTCTGGTCATGGATTCACAGGATTACCTTTTCATTACTCCTGAAAACTACTACTGTGGCACTGAAAATGCCATTAAAAAACTTTCCTGGATAGTTGATGGACAGCTTTATCCCTATGATAAATTTAACCTTCAGTATAATCGACCCGATATTGTTCTCCAACAACTTGGAAATTCCCTGAATCATGAATAAACTGTTCTTTGGAATCAGATTTTTTTGCTCTGTTACTTTATTACTTTCTGCATCTGTCGGCTTCTGCCAGACAGCTGAAGAAATGCAAAAAGCAATCTTCAGGATTTTGAAGGTGCAATTTCAGATTATAATGAAGCTATAGAGATTAATCCCGGTGATGATAAAGCATATTCCGGAAGGGGATATGCAAGGATAAACCTTCAGGACTATCATGGTGCTATTGATGATTATACAAGTGCGATAGAAATCAAAACTTCCTCATCAGCCTACTTTTTCAGGGGCGTGTCACAAAGCCTTCTAGGCTACTATGCTGAGGCCATTGCCGATTATACACTCCAGATAGAGATTGACCCTGAAAACGAATACGCCTTCATTTACAGGGGAAATGCATATATCGAACAGGAAGAGTATAGGAATGCAATCAATGACTTCTCAAGAGCCATCCGCATTAATCCGGATAAAGGAGATTCATATTTAAGCAGAGGAAAAGCAAATATTGAAGTCAGGGATTTTATAGGGGCGCTTAAAGACTTTACCAAAGCAATTGAGATGATCCCTGATGACCCATGGGCACATTATTACAGGGGAGACGTGAAGTTATCAATAAGGGACTATAAAGGCGCTGTTGTTGATTATACAGATGCGATAAAACTGGATTCTGAGTTTTATGGAGCTTATTTGGGAAGAGGAAAGGCAAAAAACGGCCTGAAGGACTTCCAG
>JALONV010000017.1 GCA_025454755.1 Bacteroidales bacterium
AATCTTACCGCTGAAAGCGGTTTAGATTTTCGTGGATCCTCGAAAAACAAAGCAAATCAAAGATTTGCTGTTTTTCGGGACCAGCTGAGCTACTAAATCTTACCTTTATTTTGCGAGTGCAAAGGTATTATAATTTTAAAGTTATACAAGTAGAAAATTTTTCTTTTTTACGACAAAACTGAATTGATCAGAAAACATTTCCAAAGGAAATAAATAATCCTATTTTCGCAGATGATGTTGACTCCGAAAAAATCATGAATAAATTATTCAAAGATAAAGTAGTCATTGTAACGGGGGCCTCTTCAGGCATTGGTGCTGCGACTGCACGTGAATTTGCGGCAAATGGAAGCAAAGTTATGCTTGCTGCAAGATCCGAAGAACAGCTCTCTGAAATTGTAAAAGAAATAAAAGCCTTAAACCAGGAAGCATCATACGTGGTGACTGATGTCAGCCGTGAGACGGATTGCCGCAATCTTGTTGAAAAGACTGTTGAAAAATACAGCACGGTTGATATCCTGATAAACAATGCAGGCATCTCTATGAGAGCTGTCTTTGACGATGTTGACCTCAAGGTCCTCCATAATCTCATGAATGTAAATTTCTGGGGTACAGTATATTGCACTAAGTATGCTCTTCCTTATCTTGTTGCAAACAAAGGTTCAGTGGTTGGGGTCTCGTCTGTTGCAGGCTTTCACGGACTTCCCGGAAGAACTGGATACTCTGCATCGAAATTTGCAATGCATGGTTTCCTCGAAACAATCAGGATCGAGAACCTGAAAAGGGGACTTCATGTGATGATCATCGCACCGGGATTTACAGCCACGGAGATAAGAAAACACGCACTCCTGGCCAACGGTTCTGAACAAGGCTTCTCGCCACGAAAGGAAGAGAAGCTCATGACTCCTGAATATGTCGCAAAATGGATACTTAAAGGTATCCGGAAGAAAAAGAGGAACAAGATATTGACCTGGATAGGCAGACTGACTGCACTCTTCCAGAGGATCCTTCCGGATATTGTCGACAGGGCTTATTATATTGAAATGTCAAGAGAACCGGATTCCCCTATAAAGTAAGCCACGTGACTTGCATCATTTCCTTTTTTTTGATAAATTTGACTCTGAATCAATAGTATGATTATGAAAAAACTAGCATTAAATCGTATCGGTATCCTCTCAGCAGCCATGATCCTCTTCTCATCAGCTGCATTCTCACAGATTGATAATGTTGATTTTCTGAGAAGCGCACCTGCAGATGGTGTTAAGTATATTGAAGCCTATATGGCCCCATGGGCAAATGCTTTTGGGGCAGGTTTGAACGGCAGTTGGTACAATACAGCCAAACCTCATAAATTCGGAGGTTTCGATATCACTTTCGGATTGAATCTGGGAATCGTTCCTTCATCAGCCGAAACATTTGATCTCTCTTCGACAGGATTCTCAACAGCTCTCACAGGAACGGGAAAAGCCTCAACCATTGCTGGTCCCAGGACCGACGGACCAACAATGACATATTCACAGTCAGGTATCACACTTGCCTCATTTCCGACTCCTCCGGGAACAGGCTGGAAATATATTCCGGTGCCCACATTGCAGGTGGGAATAGGTCTTCCCCTGGGAACCGAGCTTAAGGGCAGATTCATACCACGACTTCCAATAAAGGATGGCGATATTATGCTGTGGGGTGTTGGACTTATGCACAGCATAATGCAGTATATACCAGGCAATGACCTCCTGCCTCTTGATGTGTCAATCTTCGGGGGATTTACATCGCTTAACGGCAATGTTCCCATAAGCCTTCAACCGGATCCTGCAATAACCTGGAATTATACTACCATAAATCCGACACTCTATTTCGCTGATCAGAACCTGTCTATGACAGTTCAGGCTTATAATGTTGGTGCAGTTGCTTCGGTGAATCTCAAGGTTATCACATTCTATGGCGGGCTGGGATACAGCAATACAAAAACTACCGCTGAGATGGAAGGCAATTACCCTGCACCTGTGGCTATAACCACCGGCATTCCCCATGCTGAATATAATGATACGCCACAAAGTACTACTACCGGAGCAGAGTTCCCTAATATTGAAATAGAGAACTTCTCGGGTTTAAGGGCTAATGTCGGATTCAGACTTAAGCTGGCAGTGATTACCATTCATGTCGACTATACCAGAGCACAATACAATGTAGTTTCGACAGGCTTGGGAATATCGTTCAGATAGATCCCAGGTGTTATCAGCTGAGATACAGTCGGGCTACAGGGCTCTTCTGACAGCTTCCAGAAACAGTGTCGCCAGAGAAGACATTCCGAAGATCCGGAAAGCTCTTGACCTTGCTATCAGGTCCTGTGGAGAGACGGTTACCCTGACAGGTGAACCTGCAATAATTCATGCTCTCTCTGTAGCCCGCATCATTGCCGGAGAAATGGGCCTAGGCCTCACTTCTGTGATCACCGCCCTGCTGCATGATTCCTATAAGAATCTCGACCTTAGTTCAAAAGAGCTGGAAAAAGAATTTGGGAAGAAAGCATTGGAGATACTTAACGGTTTCTCCAAAATCTCCGGCATTGAATCAATGCAGTCATCATACCAGGCAGAGAACTTTCGTAAACTTCTGCTCAGCCTTGCAGATGACGTGCGTGTCATCCTGATCAAACTTGTCGAGCGCCTGGAGTATATGAGGAACCTCGATAATGCTCCGGAAAAGGAAAAGATACCTCTGGCGTCCGAGACTTATTTTCTTTATGCGCCGCTTGCTCACCGTCTTGGATTCTACAATATCAAGTCGGATATGGAGGACCTGGCTGTCAAGTATCTTGAACCCGAACAATACAAATTCGTTGAGAACCGCCTGAAGCAGACAAACGCTTCACGAAACAGACTGATAAGGGAATTCTCAACACCCTTGCATGAAAAGCTTGAAAAGCAGGGTTTTAGATTCACTATCAAAAGCCGCACTAAATCAATACATTCCATAATGCTTAAAATGAAGAAGCAGGGGGTGGAATTTGATGAAGTCTTTGATCTTTTTGCAGTCAGAATAATCATTGAGAGTGCCGGGCAGAATGAAAAATCAGACTGCTGGCGTGCTTATTCGATTGTAACAGATCTTTATCAGCCTAATCCCAGCAGGCTTCGCGACTGGATCTCTGTTCCAAAATCCAACGGGTATGAATCGCTGCATACTACGGTTGTCGGGCCGAGAGGCAAGTGGGTGGAAGTTCAGATACGCTCGGAAAGGATGGATGAGATAGCAGAAAAAGGTCTGGCTGCTCATTTTAAATACAAAGGAATAAAGGGAGAGGGCGGACTTGATTCATGGCTTACGAAAATACGCGAGATCCTCGAATCGCCGGAAAAAGAGGATGCTGCTTTTCTCGATCAGGTGAGGTCAGGTCTGTACACTGATGAAGTGTTTGTCTTTACTCCAAAAGGCGATCTCAGGCAGCTGCCGGCAGGTGCAACCGTCCTCGATTTTGCCTTCGACATTCATACTGCCGTTGGAGCTTCATGTGTGGGAGGAAAGGTCAACGGAAAGAATGTAACAATTAAGCATGTGCTCCAGAATGGCGACCATGTCGATATTATCCGCTCAAAAAGCCAGACTCCGAAGCGGGATTGGTTGTCATTTGTTGTTACGAATAAAGCAAAATCCAAGATAAAACTGGCGCTGAATGAGGAGAAGACAAGAGCCGCCGCCGAGGGCAAAGAAATCCTTATGCGCCGTCTTAAGAACTGGAAGATGCCATATGGCGATACTATAATACAGAAGCTTATCAATCATTATAATTTTAAGACTGCTCAGGATCTCTATTATCTGATTTCAACCGGCAAGATCGAACTTCTGGAGATAAAGAATATCCTTCTGAAGGATGAGCCTGCTCCGTCTGTTCAACTGCCCGCAGCTGTCCAGGATAAGGAAAACAAAGAGATACTCGAGACCCAGTTTAGTGATTACCTTTTAATTGAAGACAGGGTGGAAGGACTTGATTACAGACTGGCGAAATGCTGTAATCCGGTTTTTGGCGACACGGTTTTCGGATTTGTAACTATATCTGAGGGAATAAAGATTCACAGAACGAGCTGCCCGAATGCAAATAATCTGATGGCCAGGTATCCATACAGGTTGGTTGCTGCCAGGTGGACAAAAGCAAGTAGTACAACATCATTTATTTCTTCAATTAAGATTACCGGTGTTGAAGACCTGGGGATAGTCAATAAAATTGCCGATGTCATTTCTGCATTTAGCGTAAGCATCAGGAATTTCAATTACAGCATGGAAGACGGCATGTTCGAGGGTACTCTGAATCTTCTGGTGCCGAATAATAATGTGCTATACGGGATCATACGGAAAATACACTCAATAAAGGGTATATTAAAGGTAATCCGCCAGAACAATTAGCTAATACGTATTACTTATGTTTAATAGTCTGCTTCTCATTTCTCTGGCCCCGGTTTTTATAATAGCATTCTATATTTATAATCGCGACAGGTATGAGAAAGAACCTGTTTCAATACTTATAAGAGCTTTGATATTAGGTATTTTGTGTGTGTTACCTGTAATGCTTATTGAATATGTACTCACAAGACTTTACAGAGGTACTGAAGGTATAAAGGAGGCTGCATATACTGCTTTTATTGTTGCTGGTTTTACGGAAGAAGCAATAAAATTCCTGGCCCTCTGGCTTTTCTTCTGGAGAAATAGAAACTTCAACGAGAAGTTTGACGCCATTGTTTATGCAGTATACATAGCTCTTGGCTTTGCGGCCGTCGAGAATATCATCTATGTCTTTCAGGGAGGATTCGGAGTCGGTCTTGCAAGAGCGCTCACTGCCGTTCCTGCGCATGCCCTGTTCGGCATAATGATGGGATACAATTTCGGGCTGGCAAGGTTCAATGAGAAGTTCAGGATAATAAACCTCATTGCTGCTTTTACGCTTCCCATTGTTGCACATGGAGCATACGATTTCCTGTTGATTGGCAACAGCCCGGTTCTTCTGATCGCTTTTATTCCTCTTTTAATACTTTACTGGATAACCGGATTCCGCCGAATGAAAAAGTTATCGGACGATTCGGTATTCAAAAATAGCCTTCCTGATGATCAGTCCATGCCTGGAAATGTTCAATAAATGACTCTGTCAGTATCTCTTATCAGGCATTACCGGTAGTTTTGCCATCTTCTCGACCTCTACTGAGGCATAGCCGAACTCTTCAACAACCTTGCCGAGGATTAAATATGTGCCGGCTCCCTTAAACGGGTAGTTCACAAGCGATTGAGGGAAGTGGGTGGAATCGAAGAAATTCCCCTCATTATCAATGAAACAGCCGAAATTCATCCACTCCTTCTTTATGGTCTTGATGTATTTTATTGTTACCAAATGTCCGACCATTCTGACTTTTCTGCCGACATTACTTATCAGTTTGCTGGCCGGAATCTCGCCGCGGAATGATGTCTCGAGCATGTCGAACCATGTCATCGATACGGGAAAGCTCAGAAGTTCGATCTCATCATAGGCATCATCGAGCCTGCTATGCTCCAGATCGGGGAGACTGAAACTCTTTGCGGCAGGAGAGAAGAGCAGCCTCATTGGCTCAGGTTTGCTCCTGTTCATTAGCATATGAGCCTCCCATAAAAGCTCTCCCTTATTCTTTCCGGTAAATCTGAATGCCCCTGTCCTGATGAGAAGTATTGCCTGCTCTAGTCCGGGATTGATTCTTGTAATAAAATCGTTAAGGTCCCTGAATGGTCCTTCAGCCAGGCGATTTTCTTCAATTGATATTCCAAGACGGTCCTCGAGACTCATTACATGAATAAACCCAAGGTAAATATCTGTACCATAGATGGTTGTCTTGTGATTGCTATTGTTGACACACGGCAGTTGAATAGTGGCGCCGCATCTTTTAGCCTCGTGCACATAGACCCAGGTACGGTAAAACCCGCCGAAATTGTTAATAACGGCGACCATGAATTCCAGGGGGAAGTGTGCTTTGAGATACAGGCTCTGAAAACTCTCAACGGCGTATGATGCCGAGTGTGCCTTTGAGAAGGAATAGCCGGCAAACGACTCAATCTGCCGCCATACCTCTTTTGTAAGGTCATCACTGTAACCTTTTTCGCGGCAGTTTGAGAAGAATTTTTCCACTATCCTTTGCATCTCCTGCCTCGACCGGTACTTTCCGCTCATGGCACGGCGCAGCGTATCGGCATCGGCAAGGTCAAGTCCTGCAAAATGATGACACACTTTAAGCACATCCTCCTGGTAAACCATGACTCCGAAGGTCTCCTCAAGCTGTTCTTTCATTACCGGGTGTAAGTACTTGAATTTACCGGGATTATGAAACCTGTAAATATACTCCCGCATCATCCCGGAACGTGCAACGCCGGGTCTGATTATCGAGCTTGCGGCGACCAGGGTAGTATAATCATCGCACCTCAGTTTTTGAAGGAGTCCACGCATCGAAGGGCTCTCGACATAGAAGCATCCTTTGGTTTCGCCGTTCTTAAGATACTCCTTGATCTTCGTGTCGCTCTTGAATTTCTGTATTGCATGTACATCCACATCAATTGAGCGGTTGCGGAGGACGATCTCAGCGCTTTCACGGATATGTCCTATTCCTCTCTGGCTCAGTATGTCGAGCTTTTCGAATCCGATCTCTTCAGCTGTGTACATGTCCCACTGTGTGGTGGGGAAGCCCTTTGGAGGCATGTCGAGTGCGGTATAGCACGACACCGGCTCTTCTGAGATCAGGATGCCGCCTGCATGTATGCTCCTCATGTTGGGAAAATCGGCAATCCTGCTCCCCGTGGAGAATATGATATCTGTTATCTCGTTGCGGTTTGTCTCTGCTGACGGGTTATCTATCAACGCATCAATTTCTTCCTTCGGCAATCCGTGTACTTTCCCCAGCTCCCTGACTATCGATTTTCCCCTGAAGGTGCTTATCGTTCCCAGCAGGGCGGTATGACTGCAGCCATATCTTTTGAAGATATAGTCGATAACCTCATCTCTTTCTTTCCATGAATAATCGATGTCGAAGTCGGGAGGAGAGCTTCGCCTGGGATTTATGAACCTCTCGAAGTAAAGGTTCAGGTCAATGGGATCAACATTTGTGATTTTCAGGCAATAAGCAACGATGGAATTTGCGCCGCTTCCCCTTCCCACATGATAAAATCCTCTTGCCATTGAGTATCTTACGATGTCCCAGGTTATCAGGAAATATGCAGAAAAACCAAGGTTATCGATTATCTCAAGCTCATGGCTTATACGTTTGCGTGCTTCATTATTATTACTGCCATACCTGTAGATTATACCATCCCAGGCAAGTTTTTCGAGCAGAAGCTTGTCGTCGTACCTGCTGGCAGAGAAGAGCTTCTTGTTTTTATGGCTTTCAAAGTCGAACGATAGATTACAGTCAGTTAGTAACTTAACAGTTTTATCTACAATCTCAGGATAGTTTTCAAATAGCCTCCTTATCTGATCCGGAGGGAGGAGAAATTCATTTTCGCCTGCGCACTGATCCGGTTTCAGGTGGGAGAGAAGGATATTATTATCGACAGCCCTGAGGCTCCGGTGAATGAAGATATCATCTCTGCTTCCGAATGTGACAGGCTGAAGGACAACCATTTTGTTCCTGGCGTCGGAAGGCATGGAAAGAAGACGGTTTATTTCACCTGGTTTTATTCCTGTAAATTCATTGTCGGACAGCTTTCGGTTGGGCTGTCTGCCAGGCGAATAAACAACATATGCATCTGAGAATTGCGGTGCCGGGAATGGTATTGGTGTTTTTTCGAAATTGTGTTTTGACAGGAATTCGTTCAGCTCCCGCATGCCTCTGTTGTTTCTTGCTATGCCGATGTATTGAAATTCATTGTTGTTCCTGAACTCTATGCCGGCAACAGGTTTTATGTTGTTCCTTATGCACTCTCCCGCAAATTCAGGTATGGCAGTGGAGTTATTGATATCTGTCAGGACAATTGCATCTGCGCCTGCTGCTTTGGCCTTCTGCACAAGCTGTTCCACGGACATCGTTCCGTAGCGGAGACTGTAATATGAGTGACAGTTTAAATACATAGGCGTCAGGCGTAGGGCATCAGGCGCCAGGCGTTCTTCCCGTCGCCCGTCGCCCGATGCCTGTAGCCAATTTAGTGTCCGAACCCATACATATAATACCCTTTCAATCTCTCCTCCATCATTTTCTGTTCGTTTACCGCGTTTTCGAGCTGTTTGCGGGTTTTTTCCTCTCTCTCGGCGTTGGTCATCACCCCTGCGGCACGACGCACCGCATCACGTCCAAAACGCTTCCTGAGCTTGTCCATGGCCATGTAAAGGCTCACTTTCTCGGGAGTATCATCGAACATGTCGAGTTGCTGCACTCCCCTCACCAGGTGACTGAACCTGACTCCTATGAGGCGGATGAGCATGCGCCGCTGGTAGATCCTGGAGAAAAGCTCTTTTGCCACTTCAGTCAGCACATGGTCGAAAGCGGTGTATGGTATCCGCTTCTGCAGAGTGTGCGTGTCAAAATTGGAGTACCTTATTTTGACTGTGACGCAGGATGTCAGCTTCTCCTGTTTTCTCAGGTCGTATGCTATTCTCTCAACCATGCTCACCAGCAGCTGGTTGAGCCTTGTCATGTCGGTGGTATCCTTTTCAAAAGTGTGCTCGGTGCTGATCGACTTCTGCTCCGAGTAGCTTATGACGGGTGTGGAGTCGATGCCGTTTGCCCTTTTCCAAACCTCGATGCCGTTCTTGCCCATGAGCTTCCCGAGCATCTCAGCCGGGATGTTGCGCAGGGTGTATATTGTGGCAATGCCCATTGAGCGGAGAACGTGGTATGTCTTCTGTCCGATCATCGGGATCTTGCTGATGGAGAGAGGGTCGAGAAAGGGGAGTACCACCTCTTTTCTGACCTCTATTTCGCCATTCGGCTTTGCCTCACCGGTTGCAATCTTCGATACGGTCTTGTTAACTGAGAGCCCTATCGAAATGGGAAGACCTGTCTCCTTTATTATATACTGCCTCAGCTCATGTGACCATTTGTAGCATCCGTAGAAGCGGTCCATGCCGGTGATGTCGACATAGTGTTCGTCGATCGAGGACTTTTCATAAAGAGGCGCTCTTTCGGCAATTATCTCTGTAACCATGTTCGAATAGTTGCTGTATGCCTCATGGTCGCCCCGTATTATTATTGCATCCGGACACATATTGCGGGCCATCTTCATGGGCATAGCTGAGTTTACCCCGTATTTCCTGGCCTCATAGCTGCAGCTCGACACCACACCGCGGTCCGACATACCGCCGATTATCACCGGCTTGCCGATAAGCCTGCTGTTCCTGAGCCTCTCCACCGATACGAAAAAGGTGTCAAGGTCAAGATGCAGTATGGAACGTTCTATGTCACCTGCTATAAGCATTTTATTTTTAACCGCAGAGTGCGCAAAGCCCACCTTCGCTACGCTGCGGTGGGTTAGTCCACGCAAAGAACGCAAAGTCAAAACCTTAAATTGAGTTCTTTGCGACCTTTGCGTAGAATCTTTGCGGCCTTTGCGGTTATGGATTTCATTTATTTTTCTTATATATAATTTGGTTATTTCAAAACTATCTTTTACTTTTGACTAGAAATTAATCAAATCTATGATTACAATATAATCAATTTTAATTATGCACTTCGCGTCGAACATAAAATTTTTAAGAAAAAGGAGGGGCCGGACACAGGATGATGTTGCCGTGGCCCTTAACCTCAAACGTTCTACCCTGAGCGGGTATGAGAACGGTGTTGCCCAGCCGGGAATAGAAGTTCTTGTTTCATTTTCCCGCTATTTCAATATCTCGATCGACACCATGCTGAAGATCGATATGTCGAAGCTCTCCGAAAGCCAGCTTGGCGAGCTGGAAAGAGGTTATGATGCCTATGTGAGGGGAAGCAACCTGAGGGTGCTGACCACAACTGTAAGTGAAGAGAACCAGGAAAACATTGAACTTGTTCCCGAAAAGGCTAAGGCAGGCTATACTACAGGCTATGCCGACCCTGAGTATATCGGCGAGCTGCCAAGGTTCAGACTTCCCTTCCTTTCCGACAAGCGAAAGTACAGAACGTTCCAGCTGAAGGGAGACTCAATGCTCCCGATACCCGATGGCGCGTGGGTTACCGGTGAGTTTGTTCAGGACTGGAGAGAAATACTGAACGGAAAAGCATACGTGGTCTTCACAATAAATGATGGAATTGTCTTTAAAATTGTAGAGAACAACTTAAAGAATGACGGAAGGCTGGTTCTATATTCCCTTAATCCTGTCTATGAACCTTATGAGGTCCATATAAATGAAGTCAAGGAGATTTGGAAATTTGTGAACTACATCAGCAGCGAGATTCCGGAACCCGTCCTTCCTGAAAAACAACTTATACAGGCTGTTGCAGCTATGAAAAACGACCTGGAAAGAATCAAGGCGAAGATAGGGAAGGATATTACTGATGTGAAGGAAGTGAACTGAAAAATCGGCTGCAGGCTACCGGTTTCCGGAACCCGGCTTTTGTGACCAAACTCTGTTATTGAATCGAATAGGGACTTCTTCCATTTCCAGAAGATCCTGTAACTTAAACATTACATGAGGCAATTCCAGTAACTGGTTTATATTCTTGTTATTATTTGATTCATCAGAGCGCATGATTACAAAAATTCCAGGTTCCACATAATGCCTCAATGCAGGCGATTCGCATACTACCGGGCTCCCTTCAGGAATATATCTCATTATTGCTCTGAACGCCAATAGAAGGTCATCATCAGTCACCTTGGCAAAAAATACTCTTTTTGCTCCTGATTTAAGCATCCTGGATGTGTCTTTTTCCGCGCTGCTGTTTGTCTCTTCATATACCGAATAACCAGCATTCTTTGATAAAAGGATAAGTCCGGGTGTTGTTTCATGAAAATGAGGAGTGATCTTGACAGCTGTTACTCCTTCATTTATGAACTGCCCTATAATCCTGCAGGCAAGTGTGGTTTTTCCGGATTTATTACCTGTACCGGCGATGAGGAGGAGATTTGGTACCTTCATAATTTTTGTTTAACCCTTCCCCCAACCTCCGGCTGAAGCGGGACAATCTCTTCCCTTAAGGATAAGGGCAGGGGAGTAATAAACTGAAATTAAAATAATTACCCCTTCCCTTACATTTAAGGGAAGGGGCAAGGGGTAGGATTTTTTCTATGAATTATTCTTTTGTCAGCTCAATGATCATCTGAATGATCTTCTCATGCTCTGATGCAGGTATAGCTCCCTTATAGACTCCCCTCACGATACGGTTCTTATCAACAATTACTACCGTATAGCTGTCCTCGGGCATATCCCAGTCTCTCTGGAGCACTCCGTCATAATCAAACAGTATTGTTGTATCATATTTTTTGGCTTTCTTGCCTGCTATTGACCTGATAAGTCCGTTTGGCTTCCATGTCGACTTACAGTCTACAATCCCGAATCCCTTGAAGTAATCTTTGTTGATACGCTTGTCAATATCGGCAGCCTTGTCAACAGCATCATTGAACGGATCGTTCAGGTCCGATTCATCAGGATCGACGTAATTGATTTGAAGTACCTTTCCGGGCCATGAATTCATTGTGAATTCCTTCTTGTCGGCATCCGTGAATACCCATTCAGGAGCTTTCTTGCCAATCTCGAGCTTGGTTCCTGTCTGGCCGGCGATATAACTCACTGCCAGAATGGCGAATAGAAGAGTGAAGATTGTCTTTTTCATACTTAATTATTTAAGTTAAGAATCGAAATATATGAATTTTTATTTATAAACCGATTTTATATTGTTTTTTACATAAATCCCGCCAACAATGTTACTTTTGCACTCTCTGATTTTTTATGCAGTATCTAAGGAATATAGCGATCATTGCACATGTCGATCACGGAAAGACTACACTGGTTGACCGCATTATACAGGAATGCAAGGTTCTCGACCAGCGCAAGGAGACGGGAGAGCTTATTCTCGACAGCAGCGATCTTGAAAGGGAGAGGGGTATTACCATTATTTCCAAGAACGTTTCGGTAACTTATAAAGGTGTAAAAATAAATATTATCGATACCCCGGGCCATGCTGATTTCGGAGGAGAAGTTGAACGTGTCCTTAAAATGGCAGATGGTGTCCTTCTTCTCGTCGATGCCTTTGAAGGGCCGATGCCACAGACACGTTTTGTGCTTGGCAAAGCCATTAACCTGGGTTTGAAACCCATTGTCGTTGTCAACAAGGTTGATAAGGAAAACTGCCGGCCAGATGACGTACAGCAGGATATCTTTGAATTGATGTTCAACCTTGATGCATCAGAAGAACAACTGGATTTTGAGACAGTCTTCGGATCTTCAAAAGAGGGATGGATGAGCAAGGACTGGAAAAAACCCTCAACTGATATCACATTCCTTCTTGATACAATTCTTGAACAGATACCTGAACCGCCTTACGTTGAAGGAACGGCACAGATGCAGATCGCATCGCTCGACTATTCAAGCTATGTCGGGCGAATTGCGATAGGCCGGATTTTCAGGGGAGAACTTCGTGTGGGTGAGGATTATACGCTCTGCAAGAAGCATGGTGAGGTTATAAAGGTAAGAATAAAGGAACTCTTTGTATTTGAGGGATTAGGGCGTGCCAGGACCGATTCTGTAAGGTGCGGCGACCTGTGCGCCGTAATTGGACTTGAGGATTTTGAAATTGGCGACACGCTGGCCGACCTGATCAATCCCGAAGCACTTCAAAGAATTGAGGTCGATGAACCGACCATGAGCATGGTATTTACAATAAATAATTCACCTTTCTATGGAAAGGAGGGGAAATTCGTTACTTCGAGACACCTCAGGACCAGGCTGATGAGAGAAACAGAAAAGAATCTCGCCCTGAGGGTTGAAGAGACAAATTCTGAAGACACATTCAATGTATTTGGCAGGGGAATTCTCCATCTGTCAATACTTATAGAGACTATGCGCCGTGAGGGTTATGAATTTCAGGTAGGCAAACCCAAGGTTATTCTGAAGAATATAAATGGCGTAAAATCAGAGCCTTATGAGATTCTGACCATAGATGTGCCGGCAGATTTCTCAGGAAGGTCTATTGAGCTGGTGACTCAACGAAAAGGCGAAATGATCGTTATAGAGCCAAAGGGCGATCTTATTCATCTTGAATTTGACATTCCTTCGAGAGGCCTTATAGGTTTGCGGAATAATATGCTTACTGCCACTTCGGGAGAAGCGGTGATGCACCACAGGTTCAGGGCTTATGACAAATACAAGGGTGACGAACTGATGCCAAAACAGAACGGTTCGCTTATTTCACAGGAACAGGGTATGGCCACAGGATATTCGATAGACAGGCTTCAGGACAGGGGAATATTTTTCATCGATCCGGGTGAAATTGTATATAAAGGGCAGGTGATTGGTGAATATACCCGGCCGAACGACCTTGAGGTGAATGTTGTGAAGGGTAAGAAGCTTACCAACATGAGGGCTTCAGGATCGGATGAAAGTCTTAAAATTGCACCAAAGATCAGATTCTCGCTTGAAGAATCAATGGAGCAGATAAAGGATTACGAATATCTCGAGGTGACTCCATTAAGTCTGAGAATGAGAAAGATACCTTTTCAGAAGGGTTTATAGTTTAATATCATGACGACAATCGCAAAAACACAACGTTTCAGCCGGAATGAAGATCTGGCCAATGCATACTCACATCTTTTTGGAGCTCTGCTTTCAGTAGCTGCACTGACCTTGCTGGTTGTTTTTGCGGCAATCCGGGGGAATGCATGGCATATTGTAAGTTTCTCCATTTTCGGAACTTCAATGATTTTCCTGTATACTTCATCTACAATTGCTCACTGGTTGCCGGAAGGCAGAGCAAAGGATTCTTTTTTCACAATTGATCAGGTGGCAATATACATTCTGATTGCGGGAACCTACACTCCTTTAAGCCTTGTTGCTCTACGGGGACCGCTGGGTTGGATTATCTTCGGCTTGCAATGGGGCTTTGCCTTATTCGGGATCTTCAGGTTGCTGATAAAAGCCAACAAGTTTGAGAGAGGAGTACCGGTAGTGGATATTATTCTTTATGCCGGTATGGGATGGATGGTTGTTTTTGTGGCAGGCGCTGTGCTAAAAAATATTCCGCTGATGGGATTCATCTGGATTTTAATAGGCGGGCTCTTTTATACTCTCGGAATAATATTCTTTAAGGTAGCCAAATTCAAATACCATCACCTTGTCTGGCATCTGATGGTTATAGGAGGCAGTGTTTCCCACTTTACGGCTGTATTCTTTTACATGCTTTAAGAACATCTGTATCTTAGCGATCAGAATGCAACATTTCCGCAGATTTTCTGAACGTAAGCATGTTTTCATTAGTGGTTTCAGGAGTGATCTCACAACCGGCCGAAACTATGCACCGTCCGGCAGAATCAATATAATCTTGTTTTACAGACATTTCTATCGTTTCAGCTGATCCGTTTTGAATTATGGTGACCGGATCGCTCTTTCCCGAGAAGACCTGGCCGGAACCAAGCAAAGAGGCAAAGTTTTTGATCGACGGCACAAGATGATCGACATCGATGATGTCTGCGCCGGTGCTTATCATTCCTTGTAATATTGCGGATGTATTGCCGCAGATATGCAGCTTGGCTAGAGCTCCTTCCCTGTGGATATGATCTACAAGTATCTTTTCTCTGTTCATGGCAAATTCATTGAAGAGCTCCGGCCCGATCTGTGAGCAGAATGCATCGCCTATTCCAATGCAGTGAGCTCCTGCTTTGATCTGGAGCGAAATGAATTCCATTGCGCAGTCGATAATCGTATCGAGTGTTTCTTTTACTGCATCCGGATCTGTATAAAAATCAACAGAAGCATCAGATGCCCCACGAAGATCAACATATTCAGCAACTGCGCCTTCCACCCAGCCGACAATGAAGTACTCATCCCCGCATTGTTTTCTATACTCAGAAATCTCGACCAGACGATTTCTGCACCTTTCATTTTTCAGAGGATCATACTTCTTAAGCAGGGATGCTGACCTGGCATCGGCAGGGTGCCCGGCTTTATCTACGGGCAGACTATCTTCAGGGTATTCAACTCTGATCCCAAACGCTGATGCTTCAGCCCAGGGATCTGACATTACAGTGACCCAGTCTATACCGAAATCCCTGGCACATTTTATCATGGCATGACATTTTGCTTCCGGAACTGTGCAGAAGTCACGGTATCTGACACCGTCATATTTTGCAGCCCACCTCATTATAATGGGATGGAAGGGAGGATGATCAGAACGCCCTTCTTTTATGAATTCCAGTGTCCTCTTGAGACCTTTCATCAATAATCGTTCAGGAAGTCATTCAGAGGCTTCATTGCCTTTGAAGCCTTTAAGATAAGGTTAAAAGCGCCATCGCTGACAATCTCTTTATCGGAAATGATCCTGGTGACAAGGAAGCTCTTCATCTTCAGCAGTTCTATGTTCGGATGGTCGCGCGAAAAACCCTTGGGTGCCGATTTGAGTTTTTCTCCTTCAATTGAACCAAAATAATTTTTTAATTCTTTGTCATTCAATATCTTAATGAATTTATCACCCTGTTCATCAATCTTCTTTCTAATGGCCGTAAGCCAGGACATTGGAGGTATATAAGCACCCCCGGCTATCATGCTGTTGTTGCCCGGTTCAACATGAACATAATAACCGGCAAACCTGTCGCCGTTCTTTTTACCACCCTTTACTATAAAAGCTCCCATATGGGTTTTATAGATCGTTTTATCATTTGAGAACCTGATATCGCGGTTGATCCTGTATGTACAGCTTTTTGCTTCCAGTCCCTTCAGGATCGGGTCAAACTTTATGATCTCATCAATAAGTGCCTGGACAAATGATTCATAATCAGATTTTGCTTCAAGGTAGCGGTGTCGGTTGTCATTGAACCACTCCCTTTCATTATGCTTCCTGAGATCAGAAAGAAAGGCTAGTGTGGATTTTTGAATAGTTATCATGTCATTTGTTTCTTATATCATATGCCATAAGCACTTTGCCGTGTCGCTGCCATAGAACACCATTATTGATCACTGGATGGGAGAAGTGCTGAAGGGTGCCTTTCTTAACCCTGAAGGAACTTACCATTTGCATTTTTCCCTGGTTGAAACTGAGAAGCATAAGTTCACCCTTCTGGTTATAATAGTACAGCATATTGTCAGCCATAATTATTGCACCTGATGCTGTTTTAAGCGAGTCTACAAGTTGTCCTGTTGTTGCATCCAGTGACACAAGCTGAGGTTTCGCGACCGCCCCGCAATAAAGATAGTTACCCGATTTTACCACACCACCCATAAATGAATCAAATCCCTTGTTCCTCCAGGCTTCAGTTATTTTGCTTCCGTCAGGTGACATATTGAGCCTTACAGAGCAATTACCGTCACCTTCAACATACCAGATCACTCCATTCTCATATATTACGGCATTGCTGTGAGTGTCGCCATAACCAGGTCCTCTTTTTTCAACAGGGTAATTTGTCTGCTCATGCGACCACAGCAGCTGGCCTGTTTTTGTGTCGAAGCCCATCATATGATACATTGAGAATGTGACCAGGATATTTCTTGCCGGGAGTATTATCAATTTGCCGGGATTATATCCAGAAGCTTCACCGAAACCTTTATTCGACCAGATCAGATTGCCATTAAAACGGTTGAGTGCAACCACATTATAAAGCTTGCCTCCGGGCGTCCAGAATACTTTGTCACCTTCAATCAGCGGTGCTTCAGAATATCCATGCATCGGAAGAACGCCATTAAAATCCTTTGCCAGATCCTTTGACCAGACTATTTTTCCGTTTTTCCTGTTTAAACAATAGAGGTTGCCAAATCCCGTACCTGCATATACGAGGTCTCCGACGATAGTTGGCGTACATCTCGATCCGGGATATTGCATTAACCATTCCTTTCCAAGTGTTGTCTGCCACTGTTTTTCACCATTCAGGTTGAAGCTGAAAAGTATGCACATCGAGTCAATCTCACCACTGATAAAAAAACCATCATTGGTGAATACAGGAGAAACATATCCATTTCCTATGTTCTCAACAACCATGATCTCTTTCGGACCCTCTGCCGGCCATGTTTTCAGTAGATTGGATTCCTGGTAGATGCCTGTACGACCTGAATTGCGGAACTCATAAATCGAGTTTTTATCCTGGGATGCACAAGTGGAGAACAGCAACGCAGACCATAATAGTAATATAAGTTTTTTCATGTTATCAGTAATTAGTTTTAAAAGACTTAAAGATAATTTCCTCTTTGATATAAAACGAAAAGTGGATAAAACAATTTTACATACTGCAAGTTTCAATCTGTATTTGTATCATATGATTCTATAATCAGGTAAATACTTTAAATCCATTAACCGCAAAGGGCGCAAAGCCCTCCTGATTAGGATAAGGACGCAAAGAACAAAGTGTGTACAATTCCTTTGCGACCTTTGCGCTATACCTTAGCGTTCTTTGCGGTTAATTTTTCTTTTTAATTTTTTTGGATCTTACATTATTTTGACTAAATTATAACCATAATATATGACTAGTTTTTAATCAATATCAACTGACATGGGAAAATTCGACAAATTCTGCCAGAGTTGCGGGATGCCAATGGATCAGGATCCTGGGAACGGAGGAACTGATTCTGATGGTTCAAAAACTCAGAAGTACTGCAGTTATTGCTATCAGGATGGAAAATTCAAGGACATTTTTACAAAGCCCTCCGAAATGGTGGCTTTTGTTAAAGGTAAGCTTAAGGAGATGGGACATGGTCCGTTGAAAAGATGGTTCTATACTTCACACATTTCCCAGCTGGAGAGGTGGAAAGTATAGGTTGTTGAGAAACCAGAAAAGCAGATCAGTTCCTTTTCCTTATGACACTGGTTCTCCTGGTTATAGCTTCAATAATGAACCTGGGAAAAAGTGGCACAAGCAGAAAAGCCAGTTTATTTATAAAGCCGGGAATGCAAACAGCCCTGTCGCTGAAAAGAGCCTTCAAACCAGCTTTTGCCACATCTTCAGGCTTTTTCATAAGACCAAGCTTCTTTAAAAGAGAAATATTGAGATTACCTGTATTGTATAGCGATGTATCGGTTGCTCCGGGCATCAGGCATGTCACATTGATATTATCAAGTTTCATTTCACTCCTCAGCGACCTGGAAAAGTGCCGGATGAATGCTTTGGTAGGAGCATACAATGAAATGCCGGGATAAGGCATTACGGCTGTAATTGATGATATATTAAGAATATAGCCTCTGCCATTAACTGCCATCTGCTCACCGAAGAGCCTGCAGAGCAGGGCAGGGGTAAGGATGTGCAGGGCAAGAATTGATTTAACCCTGTCGTAATCTACTCTTGTGATCTCTCCGAAAAAGAACATTCCGGCATCATTGACCAGTACCTCGATAATAAGCTTGTTTTCCATGCAGAAATTAAAAACACTTATCGGAGAATCTTCCTGCGCAAGGTCAATATCGAGTGTAAGCACATGTACCGGGTAAAGCTTTTCCAGTGCAACCTGCAAGTCAAGCAGACGCGCCGGCTGGTTGCTTACTGCAAAAATTGAATAGCCTCTCTTTGCCAGCTCTTGTGATATATGCCAGCCTATGCCTGAAGAAGCGCCTGTGACAAGAGCATATTTTTCAGATGCTTCCATTTTTTGGCATCATGTCTTTTACTTTCTGTGGTATTGTCTGATCGTTCATAATGCATGCAGCCTGACGGCTATACATCACGGCGATACAATAGTTGCAAATATCGCATTCAGAACGTGATAACTCGTTGTCATGCAGTTTCTTAATAAAGTCTGGATCCTTGATGAGCGCCCTTGCAAGTGCAACCATTTCGAATCCGTTGCCAAGAACCTCATCGATTTTATCACGTGAGATAAGTCCTCCTACATAAACTAATGGAAGTTTTACAGCTTTCCTGAATTTCAGGGCATCTTCAAGAAAATAGCCTTCTGTAAATGGCACTTCTTTCACAAGCCAGTTGCCAACAAGCCTGACAAAAAAGCTCATTAGCTTCTCATCAATATAATGAGCGAAAACTCTTATCGGCATCTTTCCATGCATCACATACATTGGGGCTTTACTGACAAAACCACCGCTAAGCACCAGCGCATCGGCACCTGCGTTTTCCAGCATTTTTGCTATTTCAAGACATTCATCTATACACGTGCCGGATCTGAATCCGTCACGCATATTGGTTTTAACGAGAACTGCAATATCATCTCCGGCAGCTTTTTTGACTTCTTCCATGACCATGAGCATAAATCTTGCCCTGTTTTCAAGAGAGCCGCCGAAGGAGTCTTTTCTGCGGTTTGTATATGGAGAGATGAACTGGCTTATGAGGTAACCATGGCCAGCATGAACTTCAACTGCATCAAATCCGGCTTTGCGAGCCAGGTTGACCGCACTGCCAAATGACTTCACAACAGATTGTATATCAGTATTATTCATGCGATGTGTGAAAGTTGGCACATAGAGATTGATGCCGGCTGAAGGTGCAAGAGGCATTCTTCCGGCCAATGCGGCCTTTGACATATTGCCGCAATGACCTATCTGGATGGAACATGCCGCACCTTCGCAATGAACTGCGTCGGTTATTCTCCTCAATCCGGGAACAGCATCGTTATTAAGCCAGAGCTGATGAGGAAAAGAGAGTCCGGATTTTTCAACTGCAGCGTATGCAATGGTTGTCATACCGATTCCTCCGGCTGCAACCTCACGGTGATAATTAAACAGGTTGTCGGATGGCAAATTACCGGGACACATCCCTTCGAAAGCGGCAGCCCTGATGGTTCTGTTTCGCAACGTCACAGGACCCAGTCTGAATGGTGAAAAAAGAATTGATGAAGAAGAACTCATGAATTTGTTTTTGGAAGTCAAATATAGCAGAATTTAGCTCGTGGTAGAATACTTTTATTATCTTTGGTCTCTTTAAAAAATGTTCAATTTTAAAACTGTAATTGACGTATGAGCGATCTTTATTCAATCAGTCCGGGCGGGGAAAAATTTTCTTTGCCAAAACCTGAGGATTACAAAGCAGAGTATGAAAAGCTTAAAAAGCGGATAGACGAGGAGAGAGCCGGCGGACGCGAGATTGTTGTTGTAATGGGAATAGGTTTTGTAGGTGCTGTAATGGCAGCCATTGTAGCTGACACAGTTGATAAAGAGGGTAAACCTTCAAAGTTCGTCATTGGCATGCAGCGGCCAAGTCCGAGAAGCTTCTGGAAGATACCGATGCTCAACCGTGGCATATCACCTGTGAAAGCTGAAGATCCTGAGGTGGATCCGATGATCGCACGCTGTGTAATTGATAAGAAGACATTGATCGCAACCTATACGTACGATGTTCTTAAACTTGCTGATGTGGTGGTGGTTGATGTGCAGTGTGATTATATTAAGGAGGATCTTGGCGATGTAAGAACAGGGCAAACCGATATGGCTGCACTTGAAGCTTCTCTTGGAGTAATTGCAGAGCACATTCCGCCAAAGGCATTGGTTCTCATTGAGACTACAGTGGCTCCGGGGACCACCGAACAGGTGGCATATCCGATAATGAAGAAAGCATTCAGAAAGAGAAGAATTGAATCAGATCCTTTGCTGGCTCACAGTTATGAAAGAGTTATGCCGGGCAAAAACTATGTTGCCAGCATACGTGATTTCTGGAGGGTATGCAGCGGAATAAATGAAGAGGCAAAAGAGCGTGTAGTAAAATTCCTTAATGAAGTGCTTAACACGGAGAAGTTTCCGCTTACGGTCATGGACAGGCCGATTGAATCGGAGACGGCCAAGATTGTTGAAAACAGTTATCGTGCAACCATCCTGGCATTTCTCGATGAATGGAGCCTGTTTGCCGAGCAGAATGGTGTCGACCTTGTAAAAGTCATAAAAGCTATTAAAGTAAGACCTACTCACAGCAATATGATCTTTCCCGGCCCGGGGATAGGCGGATATTGTCTTCCCAAAGATGGTGGTCTGGGAATCTGGGCATACAAGCATATACTTGGTTTTGAGGAAGATATCTTCAAGATGACCCCTATGGCAATTGATATAAATGACACACGAGGTTTGCATGTTGGTCAGCTTACCCGTGATGCATTGCGTAATATAGGTCAGCCGATTGCTGCTGCGGATATACTTGTTCTGGGAGCCGCATACCGTGAGGACGTTGGTGATACGCGCTATAGCGGATCAGAGATTGTTATCAGGAAACTTGCAGAGATGGGCGCTGAGATCAGGGTACATGATCCTTATGTGGAACACTGGTGGGAATTTGAACAGCAGGATACATATCCGGCCATGGGAGAGAGTAAGTCGCGGTTTTTCCGCAATCAGGAAAAGTTGAAGGAAATACGTATTGAGAAGAATCTGGATAAAGCTCTTAAAGATACTCAGGCGGTAATTTTTGCTGTGCCTCATAAAGCATATCTTGATCTTGAACCTGAAACAGTAGTCAGGACAATTGGAAATCCTGCTGCGATAATTGATTGCTTCGGGATTCTTTCAGACGATAAAATAAGAAAATACTTACGTCTTGGCTGTGAAGTCAAGGGATTAGGCCGGGGGCATATACAGAGGATTAAGGATGAGGTAAGGAAAGGATAATTAAGATTTTATGTCAACCAGCAAGCTGGGCGGAAATTTTCTATTAATTCCTATAATTAATATTATGTCAAATAGAATATTATATTATAGAATTAGTATTTTCTATGCAACTGAAGATTCCTCCACCCTTTTAATCACTTATTAAGAAACATAAAAAAAGGGATATCGATCTGACATCCCTCTTCTATTCTAAATACTCGTAGATTATTTTTGTTCCAAAGCATCAAGCTTGGCTTTGATTTCGTCGTATTCCTTTGTCATCTTAAGCCTGTAAAACAGCTCCTTCAGGCTGAGCATTGTGTACTTGTCATTAGGATTAAGCTCATAAGACTTCTGCATAAAAGGAAGCGCCTTGGCATAAACTGCATTTGCCTCATTGATGGCGACTTCATATTTGTTTACATCCATTATGTCATTAGCCTTGATGAACATTGCAGCAGCCTTGTTGATATAGGATGCTCCAAGGGCATAAAATGGTTCAGCTATATCTGATTTCAATTCTATAGCTCTCGTCAGCTCGGCGATAGCTTCATCGAATTTGTTCTGATTCAAGTAAGTTATACCTGCTGCAAACCAGAGGCTGTAGTTATCAGGATCGCTCTCCTTTGCAATCTTCAGATATTTAAGCGCATTGTCCGGCTGGTTGCTCTTAAGATAAAGGTCAGCAAGCTGGAAGTTTACTGTATTGTCGCCCGGGAATTTGTTTGGCAGGTCGAGCAGATATGCTTCAGCTTTTACTGTGTCTCCCTGTGCCAGGATGCACTGGTAGATCTGATAAAAAGGGGTTATTCCCTGATATTTCAGCTCACCGCATTTCTCATAATACTTCATTGCTTCCGCATATTTGCCTGCATTCTGTGCTGCAAGGCCGGCATTGAAATACATCGGAGTGTCTATTCCTCCGGCAAACATTTCGCTTTCATTTATTTTTATCTGCGACGAAAATGATTTGTATGCACCAGCATAATCGCCGGCTTCAAATTTTTTGCTTCCCTGTGCATAAAGATCACCGGCAAGCGAATTATAAACCATTCCGGCAATGATCTTCTTTTTGGTAGCGCCCTTTTCATCAAGCTGTATCGCCTTTTCGTATGATGCATATGCTTCTGCAAGCGGATCTTCATAATATGCATTGTACTTTGGATTATCGGCCTGGAAAACTGCCTGGCAGAGTTTTCCTTTTACAAAATAAGTATTTGTCCATTCTTGAGATTTTTCATTAACAAGTGCCTGGTCAATAGCCTCTTTTGCCTTATCAAGCATACCCTGATCTATAAAGCTCTGGGCTGATGTTACTTTACCCTTCTGTGCCATTGTTCCAAGTGAAATACAGATGACAGCTAAAAGCAGAAATAATTTTTTCATGATTATAATCTTAATTTAAAATTGTTTAACAACATAAAAACGCTTCAAATTTATAATATTAGAATCTAATCTTCAAATTCTTTGCCATTTTCCTCAACGGCGGAATTATTTTCTTCTTCATTCACCTCAACACATGCAACTGATGCAATTATATCATTCTCCCTGAGATTGATCAGTCGTACACCCTGTGTTGCCCTGCCCATAACTCTCAGCGCAGAGACCGGGCTTCTGAGGATATTTCCAAACTGAGTGATGATCATTAGATCATCGCTGTCAGTCACATCTTTAAGAGCTATCAGAGTACCTGTTTTTTCGGTAATATTGATAGTCTTCACTCCTTTTCCTCCCCTGTTGGTAATTCTATACTCATCGATATCTGATCTTTTACCATAACCTTTTTCAGCAACAACAAGAATATTTTTTTCCTTATTTTCAACGGTTATCATTCCGATCACGATATCAGTTTTATCATTTGCGAGCCTTATTCCACGAACTCCTGAGGCTGTTCGTCCCATAGGTCTGACTGATGCTTCCGGGAAACGAATTGCACGGCCTGACTTAACTGCCAGCATTATTTGATGATTCCCATTTGTCATTCTTGCCTCAAGAAGTTCATCGCCTTCCCTTACAGTAATTGCATTTACTCCGTTGGCACGAGGCCTGGAATAAGCTTCAAGCGAGGTCTTCTTTATAATTCCCTTCGTTGTACAGAGGACGATGTAATTATTACTAATGTACTCAGGCTCATTAAGGTTCTTTACATTAATAAAAGCCTTCACATTGTCATCGGGCTCTATATTAATAAGGTTTTGCATTGCCCTGCCCTTGGAGGTCCGCGTTCCTTCAGGAATGCTATAGACCTTCAGCCAGTAACATTTTCCTTTGGTCGTGAAGAAAAGCATATTGTTGTGCATGGTGGCAATATAGAGGTGTTCGATGAAATCCTCATCTCTCGTGGTTCCCCCCTTGGCACCTGTTCCGCCCCTGTTCTGTCTTCTGAAATCGGTAAGCGGTGTCCTTTTAATATAACCCATATGCGAGATTGTGATCACCATTTCGTCGTCGGAATAGAAGTCTTCAGGGTTGAATTCCTCCGCATTGGGTATTATCTCGGTACGACGTTTGTCGCCATATTTTTCCCTGATCTCTATCAATTCATCCTTGATGATCTTCATCTGAAGGTCTACGCTTTCGAGCACACTTTTCAGGTATGCGATGAGATCAGTAACCTCCCTGTATTCTGCCCTGAGTTTGTCCTGTTCCAGTCCTGTGAGCTGACGCAGCCTCATTTCTACTATTGCTCTCGACTGCACATCGGAAAGCTTAAATCTCTCCATCAGTTTCTCCCTTGCAATATCTGCGTTTTTGGAAGCTTTGATAATAGCAATTACCTCGTCAATATTGTCACTCGCAATTATCAGACCTTCAAGGATATGTGCTCTTTTTTCTGCCTGATCGAGATCGAATTTTGTCCTGCGCATTATCACATCATGCCTGTGCTTTACAAAATAGTGGATCAGCTCTTTGGTATTCAGTGTTCTTGGTCTGCCCTTGACCAATGCAATATTATTTATGTTGAAGGTTGTCTGGAGGGACGAATATTTATAAAGGTGGTTGAGTACGATATTAGCGCTGGCATCTTTTTTAAGAATGATGACAATGCGCATGCCGTTCCTGTCTGACTCGTCATTTATATATGAAATGCCTTCAAGCTTTTTCTCATTTATCAGGTTGGCGATCTTCTGTATCATCTCGGCCTTGTTGACCATGTAGGGAATCTCAGTCACGATAATACATTCCCTTCCCGAATGAGTCAGCTCAATTTCTGTTTTCGACCTGACGACAATACGTCCACGTCCTGTTTCGCATGCTTCGCGTATGCCTTGTTCACCGTAAATTATTCCGCCGGTCGGGAAATCCGGTCCCTTGATGTACTTCAATAATTCATCTGTAGTAATATTGTTATTATCGATATATGCTATTGTGGCATCTATGATCTCCGACAAGTTATGGGGAGCCATATTTGTTGCCATGCCTACTGCAATTCCTGATGCACCGTTAACAAGAAGGTTTGGAATTCGGGTTGGCAATACAGTAGGCTCCTGCAGAGAGTCATCGAAGTTAGGCTGGAAATCTACAGTTCCCTTTTCAATATCAGCAAGCGTTTCTTCAGCTACTTTCCTGAGCCGGGCCTCTGTATATCTCATTGCAGCGGGGCTATCTCCGTCAATTGAGCCAAAGTTTCCCTGTCCATCCACAAGAGGGTATCTCATTGACCATTCCTGTGCCAGTCTCACCATAGCATCATAGACCGAAGTATCTCCGTGGGGATGAAATTTACCCAGCACCTCTCCCACTATTCTTGCAGATTTCTTAAAAGGTTTATTTGAAAGCACACCAAGCTCCGACATCCCGAACAGCACACGACGATGAACCGGCTTAAGCCCGTCTCTCACATCAGGTAAGGCCCTCGATACAATTACCGACATTGAATAATCGATATATGCCGATTTCATCTCCTCCTCTATGTTTACCTGCACTATCCTCTCTCTTTCTGACATAACAGATTATAAATTAATTAGTTACAATAAGAAAATCATTTTTTTGATTTGCCGTACGAAAATAGTGATTATTTGCCTACTTTATGGCTATTCTCCATGTGAATTTTTAACATAGTTGTTCATAAATGGGCATGAAAATTGACAATGTTAAATATTGCATGATTTAACTTTGTTGTCCCGGTAATATGTACTTTTGTCGCGCCGGGCATGACATAATGACTGCAACGAATCAAAAAGAGTAAAAAGAGGTTATTATATATTATGGATTCACAGTTTTCGCAGAGGGTAAAAGATATTCTGGGTTATAGCAAGGAAGAGGCCATAAGGCTGGGTAACAGTCATATAAGCCCCGAACATCTTTTCCTTGGCATATTGAGGGATGGTGAGGGTGGCGCAATTGATATCCTGTTAAACCAGGGTATCGACCTGATGGTTCTTAAGGGTTCGCTTGAAAAGAGCATAAAAGTCGAAAGCCCGGTTCCTGTTGCAGATCATGAAGTTCTCCCTCTCCTGCGCAGTACAGAAAAGATACTTAAGCTTGTATATCTTGAAGCAAAATCGCTTAAAAGCCATGTTATTGAGGCAGAACATCTCCTGCTCGCAATTCTCAAGGATGAAAATGCACTTGTAACAAGGTTTCTTTCGGAGATGGATGTTGATTACCAGGCGGTAAGGAGAATGGTTGAGACCGGATCCCCCAGTGCCAGGGCCGATTATCCTCGCGATGAAGATGATGAAGGTCAGGGATTTGGCACTTCCGGAAAAGGTCAGGGGGGCGCTCCTGCCTCGCAAAAATCATCGTCTGATACACCTGTTCTCGATAATTTCGGGATCGACCTCACCAAAGCGGCAGAAGAAGGGAAACTTGATCCTGTGGTCGGAAGGGAACGCGAAATTGAAAGACTGGCACAGATCCTTTCACGCAGGAAAAAGAACAATCCGGTTCTCATCGGAGAGCCGGGTGTCGGAAAATCTGCAATTGCAGAAGGGCTGGCACTGCGCATAACCAAGAAGAACGTGTCTAGAGTCCTTTTTAATAAAAGAGTAGTGGCACTTGACCTTGCATCTATTGTAGCCGGAACAAAATACAGAGGTCAGTTCGAAGAGAGAATGAAGGCGATCCTCAATGAACTGTCCAAGAACGACAATATCATACTTTTCATCGACGAAATACATACAATTGTCGGCGCTGGCGGCGCAACAGGATCCCTTGACGCTGCCAATATGCTTAAACCGGCCCTTGCAAGGGGTGAGATCCAGTGCATTGGAGCAACAACTCTTGATGAATACAGGCAGCATATCGAAAAAGACGGAGCTCTCGAAAGAAGATTCCAGAAGGTGCTTGTGGATCCTACTTCCATTGACGAAACCATAGAGATACTCAAGAATATCAAGGACAGGTACGAAGACCATCACAACGTTACATATACTGATGATGCAATCGAAGCCTGCGTTAAACTGACAAACCGCTACATCTCCGACAGGCATCTGCCCGATAAGGCAATTGATGCGCTTGACGAATCAGGCTCAAGAGTCCATATCTCCAATATTATTGTTCCCGAAAAGATACTGGAGCTGGAGAAGCAGCTGGAAGATGCCAAGAAGGATAAAATGACAGCCGTTAAGAACCAGAATTTTGAAAAGGCTGCCAGCTTCAGGGATCGCGAGAAAGATCTTCTTGATATGATAGATCTCGAAAAGAAAAAGTGGGAAAAAGAGCTTGCAGTTAACAGGGAAACAGTTGATGCCGAGAAGGTTGCAGAGGTAGTTGCAATGATGACAGGCGTTCCTGTACAGCGTATTGCCCAGACGGAAGGTACACGGCTGCTGAAGATGGCTGAAGAGCTGAAAGGCAGCGTTATTGGCCAGGATGAAGCCATCCAGAAGGTTGTTAAATCAATACAGAGGAACCGCGCCGGACTTAAGGATCCCAATAAACCTATTGGCACTTTTATCTTCCTTGGTCCTACCGGTGTCGGAAAAACCCAGCTTGCAAAAGTTCTTGCCAAGTTTTTATTCGATACCACCGATAATCTGGTGAGGATAGATATGAGCGAATACATGGAGAAATTCTCGGTATCGAGGCTCGTCGGTGCACCTCCCGGATATGTAGGATATGAAGAAGGCGGACAACTGACTGAAAAAGTGAGAAGAAAACCTTACTCGGTTGTGCTTCTCGATGAAATAGAAAAGGCGCATCCCGATGTATTTCATATCCTTCTTCAGGTTCTCGATGAAGGTCAGCTGACTGACAGCCTGGGCCGCAGGATAGACTTCCGCAATACCATTGTGATCCTTACATCGAACATAGGAACGAGGCAGATTACCGAATTCGGCCATGGCATTGGTTTCGATACCTCCACAAAGAAGGCAACCAGGGATGAACAGGCGAAAAGCATACTGCAAAAAGCCCTTCAGAAGACGTTTGCACCCGAATTTCTGAACAGGATCGATGATGTTATAATGTTCAATTCCCTTGGCAAAGAAGAGATCAATCAGATCATCGACCTCGAACTTAAAGGTCTGTATGACAGGGTAAGGTCTCTTGGCTATCAGCTTAAAATAGCGCCGGCTGCCAGAGATTATATAGCAGAAAGAGGATTCGATGCAAACTATGGTGCGAGGCCTCTGAAAAGAGCCATCCAGAAATATCTTGAAGATCCGATGGCAGAGATACTGATCAAGGCAGGTCCGAGTGACGGCGATGTGATCAATGTGGGATTCGACAGTTCCAAATCAGAGATAAAGATCAATATCAGGAAGAAGAAAGGTTCGGAGGATAAAGAAGTCGAGGAAGATTCTTAGAACCCCCGTCCCGCTCTGCGGGACTGCCCCCTAAAGGGGGCCTGAAGCCTACCATATATTATGATTAGTAATTGATTTTAGCCCCCCTTTAGGGGGGTCTGGGGGGTTAAACAGGTTTCCCAAATAAATCAAAATCAGAAGAATGTGTTATCATAACCCGGTAGAAATTACCGGGTTTTAATTTATATTCAACAGGGATAAGGAACTCCTGATCGACTTCAGGGCTGTCGTATTCAGTCCGGCCGACAAAAAATTTATCCTCCCTCCTGTCGATCAGTACCTTCATTATCTGTCCAACAAGCTTCTCATTCATTTCAGAAGATATGTCCTGCTGCAATGCCATTATCTCTGAAATACGCGATTGTTTAATACTATCCGGAATTTTATCAACATAATTATTGTATGAGTATGTCCCTTCTTCATGGGAATAGGCAAAGACTCCCAGCCTGCCGAAACGGAATTCACTAATAAATCTCTTAAGCTCAAGAAAATCCTTTTGAGTCTCACCAGGATGTCCAACAATCAGTGTGGTTCTGATAACCGATCCGGGAATTTCATCTTTCAACCTTTTCAGGATCGTTTCTGTCTCTTTCCTGTTGTGAGATCTTTTCATAAGATCAAGCATCCTGTTGGTGATGTGCTGTATGGGAATATCAATATACCTGCAGATCCTTGGATTATCTCTTATCAGCGGAATTATCTCAGCAGGGAAATTTGCAGGATACAGATAGTGCAGTCTTATCCACTCAAATGATTCAATTTTAAGAAGTTCCCTGATCAGTCCAGGAAGCATCTGTTTCTTATAGAGATCAAGGCCGTAATAGCTGAGATCCTGGGCAATAAGGATCAATTCCCTGACACCTGCGCCGGCAAGCAGTTTTGCTTCTTCGACCACCTCGTCTACAGGCCTGGATATGCATTTCCCTCTTATCGCGGGTATTGCACAGAATGAGCAGCTTCTGTCGCACCCTTCCGACACCTTCAACCAGGCATAATGCCCAGGAGTGGTGAGGCTTCTCTCAACCGAAAGATCATTCCTGTATTTAAGCCCGATTTCAGCCAGTATTCCTGACATGTCATGAACTCCAAAGTATCTGTTCACCTCAGGGATCTCTTTTTTAAGTTCATCCATGTATCTTTCTGAAAGACAACCCATAACGTACAGATTATCAATTCTTCCGGCTTTCTTTGCGCGGACAAACCTGAGAATTGTGCCGATACTTTCCTCCTTGGCATCGTTAATGAATCCGCAGGTGTTTATTATTACGGTACCTGCAGAATAATCATCAGAATCGTGCATTATTGTGAATCCGCCTTTTTCAATCTGACGGAGCAATTTCTCAGAATCGACTACATTCTTTGAGCACCCGAGGGTGACTATGTTGATTTTCTTTCGGTTCATCAGCTGAACAGGGAATCGACAAATTCCACACGGTTGAAGATTTGCAGGTCTGTCATCTTTTCACCGATGCCGATATATTTGACAGGTATCCTGAACTGGTCAGAAATTCCAATTACCACTCCTCCTTTTGCAGTTCCGTCGAGTTTTGTGATGGCTATGGCGGTTACATCGGTGGCAGCAGTAAACTGTTTTGCCTGTTCGAAAGCATTTTGTCCTGTAGAGCCGTCGAGAACAAGAAGAACCTCCTGTGGTGCACCCGGAAGAACCTTTTCCATTACACGTTTTATCTTTGATAGTTCTGTCATGAGATTTATTTTGTTGTGCAATCTTCCGGCAGTGTCGATGATGACAACATCATATCCTCCTGCGACACCTGATTTTACAGTGTCATAAGCAACTGAGGCCGGATCTGATCCCATTTTCTGTTTGATCACCGGAACACCGGTCCTGTCGCCCCAGATCTGGAGCTGTTCTATTGCTGCTGCCCTGAAGGTATCTGCTGCTCCCAGCAGAACCTTTTTTCCTGCCTGCTTGTACTGATACGCAAGCTTAGCTATTGTGGTAGTCTTGCCTGATCCGTTCACACCGACAATCATTATTACATGGGGTGCAGTATCAAGATTCAGAGAGAAGCCGGTTTCGTTTCCGGCGTTATTATCTTCAAGCAGTGCAACGATCTCTTCTTTGAGGATCTTGTTCAGCTCACTGGTATTCAGGTACTTTTCTTTTGCAACACGAGCCTCAATCCGCTCTATGATCCTGATCGTAGTAGATACGCCGACGTCGGATGATACCAGAACCTCTTCGAGATTATCGAGGACCTCTTCGTCGACCTTTGATTTTCCAACGACAGCCCTGGATAGCTTTACAAAAACCGATTCCTTGGTCTTTTCAAGTCCCTTGTTCAGGCTCTCCTTGTTCTCTCTCGTAAAAAATCCCGGCCAGGCCATTTTACTGATAATTAATGTAAGATAAATAAAAATAGGGACATGTTATGGCATGTCCCTATTTTGAGGCTTATCTGATATTTAGTTCTTAAAGAAGTCCTTGATATGGTCGTTATGGACAATACCTTCCTTGAACTGGTAAGCACCGGTCTTATCCGATTTCATCATCTTGATGCATTTCGTAAAAGTTTTACCTGATCCGATCTTTAGTGTTGCAACAACTTTCTTTGCCATGGTATGATTTTTTTACTTTATTTCCCTGTGAAGTGTGTATTTCTTGAGGAAAGGATTGTATTTCTTTCTCTCGATTCTGTCAGGAGTATTTTTCCTGTTCTTCGTTGTGATATATCTCGACATTCCCGGAACGCCGCTTTCCTTTTGTTCGGTGCATTCGAGAATAATCTGCTGTCTGTTGCCTTTTGCCTTTGCCATTTTTTGCTTTTATTAATAGTTCACAATGTACCCCTTTTCCTTAGCTTCCTTCAGAGCTGCTGTAAGCCCCTTCTTGCTTATCAGGCGAATTCCTGCAGCTGATATTTTCAGTGAGATCCACCGCTCTTCTTCGGGCAGGTAATATCTTTTCACAAAAAGATTAGGATAGAATTTTCTCTTGGTCCTTCTTTTTGAATGCGATACGTTATTTCCTACCATCGCCTTCTTCCCTGTAACCTGACATACTTTTGACATTGGTATTCTATTTATCCGAGTTCTGAAATAATGCTTTTTAAAACGAAGCGCAAAATACGTGATTTTTATCTGATTAACCAAAAAAATGCTATACTTTTTTTCAACACCGGGAATGTTAAAATCTTACCGGCCTGAAATCTCTTTCCAGAGAAGGTGAAGGGCTGCAACAGAAAATCGGTTTATGTTGGTGACCCTGTCGGTACCGTACCTTAATCTTAAAGCCCTGGTTCCTGTCTCTGAAGAGACTGCAATCCAGACAGTTCCGACAGGTTTTTCTTCGGTTCCTCCATCCGGTCCGGCGATACCTGAAGTAGCAAGTGAATAGTCGGCTTTTAACAATTTCCTCGCTCCCACTGCCATCTGTTCTACGGTCTCCCTGCTTACCGCACCATGCTTTTCAAGTGTGCCGGCCGATACGCCAAGAACATTCTTTTTTACTGAGTTGTCATATGCTATTACCGATCCTTTATAATACACTGAGCTTCCCGGGATGCTGGTCAGCATTGAGGCTATTTTCCCGCCTGTGCAACTTTCAGCAGTACAGACCGTAGTTCCTCTCTCTTTTAGTAGCCTGCCGACTGCAGCTTCAAAAAGCTCTTCGTCTTCACCATATATCAACTCCGGAATAATCTTATATAGTTTCCTGACGTTCTGCTGTAAAAGATTCTCCAGCAATTGTTTATCTGGTCCGGTCGCAGTAAGCCGCAATTTAATTATTCCATATGCAGGAAGATAGGCGAGTTTAATTTCCTCGGGAAGGGCCTCCTCAAACCCCTTGAGTATCTCAGCAAGACTTGATTCACCGATTCCATAAGTCATGATATTTTTATGAATGATCAACTGCGAAGAGAACCTTTTTTTTAGTTCAGGGATTACATTTTCATACATGATATATTTCATTTCCTGAGGAACACCTGGCATTGAAACGAATATTGTCTTATCTTTTTCGAACCACATTCCCGGTGCTGTGCCTGCTGCGTTTTTCAGCACCCTGCAAGTTTCAGGCACCTCTGCCTGCCTGCGGTTGTTCTCATTCATCGGCCAGTTACGCTGTTTATACATCTCTTCGATCATATCGAGTACTTCCCGGCTGGTTACCAGTTTTGTGCTGAAGAATTCACAGAGAGTTTGTTTGGTGATATCATCGCTTGTCGGGCCAAGGCCGCCGGTAATTAGTACTATATCTGATTTCCCTGATACTTCAGCCAGTGTATTAAGAATGTCTTCACGGCGGTCGTGTATTGATATCCTGCGGCAGACATCAAATCCCAGTTTGCTGAGTTCAGCGCCTATCCAGGCAGAGTTTGTATCGACAGTCTGGCCGATCAGTAGTTCATCGCCGATGGTGATTATTTGAGCCTTCATGGACATAGATGCAAAACTATAAGAAAAAGACCCTCCTTCGCCAAGGCTACGGACTTCGTCCGACGTAGCGGACTCTGTCCAGCGAAGTCGGAGGGTAAGATACTCCTTCGCTACATCCTTCGCTAAAGCTACGGATGTCAATGAAAGCTACGGAGCATGAGAGCGGGAAACGAGACTCGAACTCGCGACCCTCAGCTTGGGAAGCTGATGCTCTACCAACTGAGCTATTCCCGCATCGTTTATTTCAGCCTGTAAAAGTACTAAATTGAAATTATTCTTCAAACAACCTGGAGCCTCCAATGGGACTCGAACCCACGACCTGCTCATTACGAATGAGCTGCTCTACCAACTGAGCTAAGGAGGCATTTTCTAAATCGCAAATATAATAAAAAGCAATAAAGGCTGTAAAGGCTGTAAAGGCTTTAATAGCTATATAGCCTCTAAAGCCTCTACAGCCTCTAAAGCCTTCTTCATGGTTCCAATTTTTCCAACCTCTGAAGCAAAGGAGGATGTGAATAATGGAAAAACACGTATGCCGGATGGGGCAGCATATTTGAGAGATTCCTGACCGACAGCTTTTTGAGAGCATCGGCAAGATATGAAGGATTATAGTTTTCCTTCACGAACCTGTCGGCTGAAAACTCATTCCTCCGTGAAACAACATTGGAAACAAGTCCTATTATAAGCGACAATGGACTGTACAGGATGCCAAATACAATAAGTCCCAGATGGAAACTTGGCTGCTCAGCTCCCAGGGCCTGTGACAGGTGTGGATTATTTACGACCAGTGAAAATAGAAAAAGCATTAGTCCGGTTATGATGAATGAGGAGAGCATCATCAGGAGTACATGATGTTTCTTAAAGTGTCCAATCTCATGACCGAGCACTGCAACTATCTCTTCTTCTGAGAGTTCCTTCATCAATGTGTCGTACAGTACAATTCTTTTCTTGGGGCCAAAACCTGAAAAGTAAGCATTACTTTTAGTGCTTCTTTTCGAACCGTCGATTACAAATATATTCTTCAATCTGAATCCTGCCTTTCCTGCGAATTCCTCAATTTTTTGTCTCAGAGTACCCTCTTCCAGCGGAGTTTGCTTGTTGAAGAGAGGTACTATAAGCTCTGAATAGAAGAAATTCATGAAAACAGTAAACACGGTAATCAGCCCCCATGCGTAGAGCCAGAAAAGAGCACCGGTCTTATAGTAGAACCATGTTATCAGACCGAGGACAGGTGTTCCTACCAATATTGCCAGGAACCACGATTTAATATGATCGGTAATGAATGTCCTGATTTTCATGGTATTGAATCCGTATTTCTTCTCAATTACGAATGTATCGTACCAGCTGAACGGGATATTTATTACATCGGAGGCAAATCCTATAATAGCAAAAAATATAAGGGAGATGATGACAAGGTTCACAGTAATGCTTCTTGCTGCGCTGTCAACCAGGGAGAAGCCGCCCGCAACGATCATCACCAGGATGACAAACAGGTTGAATAGTGACGACCAGAATCCGAGCCTGTCATTATCCTTGTTATAAAGCTGTGATTTCCTGTAATCTTCCTCGGGACATATTCCCTGCAGTTTTTCAGGGAGTCTGTCGGACCACATTTTTTTGTTGAGATGCTCAAGGTACCTTTCAAGAAGGAAGCCTGCAACGGGAATTATAATTATCAGTATGAAAATGGTATTGAACATCAGGTGAGTGGGTATAAAAAAAAGAAGCAGGGTGTCTGTTTAAAATAAGTGTGGAATAAATATGTCTCGCTGCATTTCCTCGTGCTAAAAGGATAGACACCCTGCGATGAATTATTTGTCCTGTTACATAAGAAGAGAGATCCGATGCAAGGTATAAAGCTGTATTTGCCACATCTTCAGGAGTTCCACCGCGTTTAAGGGGGATTTTTCCTATCCACTCATTTTTTACGTCTTCCGGTAATTTTTCAGTCATTTCAGTCAGGATGAAGCCCGGAGCTATGGCATTGCACCTTATGTTCCTGGACCCCACTTCCTTTGCCACGCTTTTTGTAAATCCGATTATGCCTGCTTTGGATGCGGAATAGTTGCTCTGCCCTGCATTTCCTGATACCCCAACCACGGAGCTCATATTGACAATAGAGCCGTTTTTTTGTTTCAGCATAACCGGAATGACAGCCTTGGTGAGATTAAATACTGACTTCAGGTTGACTGCAATTACAGAGTCCCACTGATCCTCTGTCATCCTCATCAGAAGAGTATCTCTGGTGATCCCGGCATTATTGACAAGAATATCGATATGACCGAAATCCTTTACAACATCATTAATAACCTGCTGGGAGTCATCGAATTTTGCAGCATTTGAAACATATCCCTTTGCCTTCACTCCCATGGCTTCAATTTCCCTTACAGCATTCCTGAATTCATCGTCATCGACGATATTTGTAATAGCGATATCGGCACCTTCACGGGCGTACAACATTGCAATTGCTTTGCCTATGCCTCTTGAAGCTCCGGTTATAAGAGCTGTTTTTCCATTTAGTATTCCCATCGTTTCAGTTTTATAATTGCTGCAAATATAGAAGAAATTTCTAACCCCCCAACCCCCCTGAAGGGGGGCACTAAACCCACCCATAATCTTAATTTGTAATGGGTTTCAATCCCGCCTAAGCGGGAGCAGGGGGGTTATTTCGATAATACTCTCTTTACCGTAGCTCCTATATTGGCCGGCGACTCAACTACATGTATACCGCATTCTTTCATAAATGCCATCTTTGCGGCAGCAGTATCATTCTTCCCTCCTATTATTGCGCCTGCATGACCCATTCTGCGTCCTTTTGGTGCTGTCTGTCCGGCGACAAAGCCGACAACCGGTTTTGTTCCGTGTTTCCTTATCCATTCGGCAGCTTCTGTCTCCATATTGCCGCCAATTTCGCCTATGATAACAATTGCTTTGGTCTCCGGATCGTCCATCATAAGTTTAACGGCATCCAGGGTTGTTGTTCCGACTACAGGATCTCCCCCTATACCTATGCATGTTGACTCACCCATTCCGAGTTTTGTTACCTGATCGACGGCTTCGTATGTAAGGGTACCCGACCTGGAAATGATGCCCACAGATCCTTTCTTATGAATAAAGCCGGGCATGATCCCAACCTTTGCCTCACCGGGCGTAATTATTCCCGGGCAGTTAGGGCCTATCAGCCGGCAGGGCAAAGGTCTCAGGTGATCTCTGACTTTTACCATATCAGAGACAGGTATCCCTTCGGTTATTGCGACAATAAGCATGATGCCGGCATTGGCTGCTTCAAGAATTGAATCAGCCGCATAGGCAGGAGGAACAAATATTACTGAAACATTTGCCGAAGTTCTGTCAACGGCTTCCCTGACTGTGTTGAATACCGGCAATCCAAGATGGGTCTGACCTCCCTTACCTGGTGTAACACCTCCGACCACCTTTGTTCCGTATTCTATCATCTGGCCTGCATGGAAAGTGCCTTCACTGCCCGTAAATCCCTGGACGATCACCCGTGAATCCTTATTTAACAGTATACTCATATTTTATTGATAATTAATTAGATGTATAATATCAAACAATAAATCACACATTTCTGCGTATTTTCAAAAATACCGATTTATTAGCTCCTTTTAGCTATATTTGAATTAGAATCTTCATTATTCAGGATGGTCAATATTGATCCCATATTATATATAGGTATATCCCAGTCCTTTTTTGCCCTGATCCTGGTTTTATTAAAAAAACCCCGAACGACTGCCAACAGGCTTATGGCATTATGGCTCTCCCTGATTTGCATTGAACTGGTAATTGCACTTCTCAATTCAAAGGTAATTGAGATGTATTCTTTTCCATTCGTCTCCTTCACCTACGGTCCCCTGCTATATTTATATGTAAAATTCATGACCCAGCCTGAGAAGAAGTTCAACTGGCTGGCGCTTTTGCATTTCATTCCCTTTATAGTGTTCCTTGTGGTTTCGGTTGTTTTCAGGGAGTTACCCCTGATGAAGGACCTCAGAAGCTTTTTCGCTCCTGACAGGTTCATCTCTCTGAGAATTATTTACGCTACCATGATGTTTCTTTCCGTGACCATTTACAGCACATTTGCATTCATTGAAATAAGCAAGCACCAGGCATACCTGAAAACCATCCTGTCGTATACATCAGGCATGATCACCCTCAACTGGCTGAAAGTATTTTCAATAGGCTTCTATGTAACATTCCTCATCCTTTTTGTTCTTGGCGGCCTCAACATGATTGGGGATTTCATTCCGTTTGATCCTTATTTTGTTGTCTTTGGCTTTATTATGGCCTTTACTTTTATCTTCAGCTTTTATATTATCAATCAGCCGGTGATTTTCGGGCAGGAGGTAAAGATCATAAATGGCGATGACAAGAAAGAAACTGAAAAATACTCAAGGAGCGGACTAAAAGATAAGCAGGCTGAAACATATCTCGGAAAGCTTATAGCCTACGTTGAGGAAAAGAAACCCTACCTGGACAGGAACCTGAGCATCCAGGATCTTTCAGACTCGACAGGCATTTCACGCCATCACATCACACAGATACTTAATGAGAAACATAAAAAGAACTTTTTCACTTTCATTAATGAATACAGGGTCAAAGAGGTTATAACAAGGTTCAATGATCCAAAGAACAACAATTTCACAATTCTGGCCATTGCATTCGATGCAGGCTTTAATTCAAAAACGACTTTCAACTCCATTTTCAAGAGTCAGACCGGAATGACTCCAAGCGAATTCAGGGAAAAACTTACCGGAATCAAGGTTTAGGCAGTTCATCCCAAGCGGGACGAACCAGTTCATCCTTTTTTTAAGGTACGGGCAAATCGGTTGAGACGACTCGTCTTGATTTATGTTATTCATTTGCAAAAAAAGCTTTGCATGAATAGCATTTCTCTCAAAATAGCCGCCCTGTTAATTCTAATCCCGGTTATGGCCAAAAGTCAGAATGACCTCTCGACCGGTTCGATCGAAGAATCAAACAAGAAGATACTTTATGGATTTGTACGGGGCGGCTTTTATAGCAGTATCGATGATGCTGATGATAAGATTTATATCCCCAGCGCATTTTCTGATTTTGCATTAAAGCTTGATGCGAGCGATGGTGTGCGCTTCAAGGGTTATGCAGATCTGAGGTTCAGATATGGAACCGAGTTCATGGAACCGGTGACCAGATTTGACCTCAGGGAAGCTTATGTTACAGTAAATGGCAAGACATGGGACATAAGTGCAGGACAGAAGATAATCAAATGGGGACGTGCCGACTTTACAAATCCCACACAAAAGCTTAGTCCGCAGAATCTTCTTAACCGCTCCACCGACCATGAAGACATGGATATAGGTAATCTGCTGATAGATGCCCGCTGGTACCCCTCCCCTGTTTTCAGCATTGAAGCTGTTGCTATTCCATACTACCGGTCGTCGGTATTGCTTATCGAGCCGCTTGATCTTCCATCTTACGTAAATATTACCCAGATTGAATCGCTTATAACAGATAAGAAAATGTTCACCTATGGAGTGAAAGCTAACTTTCAGATTAAAGGAGTTGACTTCAGCTTCTCATGGTTTGACGGTTATGATCCGATGCCCGGTGTAAGGCTGTCAGATTTTTCGATTGACACTATCGGTTTTATTCCTTTTCCTTCTGCTTCACTCGCAATGACACCATATAAAATAAAGAACATCGGATTCGATTTTGAAACAACATTGGGGAGCTTCGGCATCAGGGGTGAAGCTACCTGGACACTTCCATCCTTGTCGTATAAGACTTATGAATATGTTCCCTGCCAGGAGATAAAATGGGTTGCAGGTGTAGATTGGATGAAAGGTATGTGGCGCATTACAGGTGAGTACTCCGGCAAAGCAATTCCGGATTTTGAACCCACCTCAGTGGAACCATTTATCGGGGCTGAGCTGGATCCCTCCGTTCTCGCTACACTCCTTGCATTACCGGGTTTCGACCTTGAAGATTATGTCCGGCAGCAGGTAGCTTCTTTCAACAGGCTCTATAACTACCAGCTTGAGAAATCGTACCATTCTGCAGGATTAAGGGTTGAAACAGACCTCTTCTATGGAAAGCTGACACCCTCTGTTACAACCCTCTACAATTTCACATCACACGATTATATGATTATGCCTGAACTTGTTTGGAAACCAGTCGACGGACTATCAATTACTGCCGGCGGAGAATACTTTTCAGGCCGGGAAGGATCTGTATATGATATCGTTGATGAGTTTATGAACTGCTTTAAATTAGGTTTGAAAGTTAATTTTTAGAACGATGACAGACTTTATAATTAAATACCGATGGCTGATCATCAGTGTCTGCATCGTTGTGAGCTTAACACTCGGATCGCTGATCCCGTTCTCGAAAACAGATCCCGAGATAAGGAATTATATTCCGTCAGGCATGAAGTCGCGGATTGAGACTGACAAGATCGAGAAGGAATTCGGCGTTCAGGATATGGTGATGGTGCTTTTCACAGACTCTACTATTCTGACTGCTGAAAATCTCAGGCAGATAAAAGATATTGACAGGGATATTTCAAAGATTACCGGTGTAACCAGCAGGATTTCACCTTTTACCGTTCGGACAATAAAGAGCAGTGAGGACATGATGGTTGCTGATCCGCTTATAAGAAGGATCCCAACTGACTCTGTTGGAATGGCTCAGCTGAAGAAAGATATTCTCATAAACAGGTTTGCCCGCGATATTGTTGTTTCGTCAGACATGACTTCTGCATCAATAACCGCGACAATAAACAGCTCTGAAACAGAAAATGTAACACTGCATAAAATTGATTCAATCGTCTATGCTCATCCAGGTGATGTTCAGGTACTTAAAGGAGGACTGCCTTATATCCGGCAGCATATAATTAAGGATGTAAAGAGGGATGGAATCATTCTGGTGCCTATTGCACTTTTCATAATGCTCCTGATACTCAAATTATCACTGGGTGAATGGAGAAGTGTAGCTTTGCCCTTCTCAGTGGTTGTTCTTTCGGTAGCTCTCAGCATGGGATTGATACCACTTCTGGGATGGAAGTTATCGATGATCATAATTCTGGTGCCGATAATACTTATTGCTGTTGCAAATAACTATGGTATTTATCTGGTCGCCAGATACCAGGAGCTAAGCCTTAACAGGAACAGCAATTCAAATGAAGGAATGTTGAGAGAACTTCTGGGTTCGCTTAACAAACCAATACTTTTCAGCGGACTTACAACCGTAGCCGGGATTCTCGGACTTCTCACACATTCAATAATCCCGGCCCGACAGGTCGGGATAATTGCTGCAGTTGGTGTGTCTGCGGCACTCTTTATGAGCCTCTTTTACATCCCGGCGCTTATTTATATGAAAGGTAAAAAGCTGAAGGAGGTAAAAGCAGTTAAAGTTAAAACAGATGGTTTTTACAAGTTTCTCGGAGCTCTTTCTAAGCTGATAATAAATCATCCCGGTAAGGTAATATTGGTTTCAGCTGTTGTCACACTAGTAATTTCTGCCGGAATATTCATGCTTAAAATTGAAACAAACCAGGAGAATTATTTCCCGAAAAAAAATCCTGTGAAGATGGCTTCAGAGGTGATAAACAAGAAATTCGGCGGTTCGCAGACGGTTTCAGTTATGATTTCCGGCGATATTAAGGATCCTGTAGTTATGAAAGGAATTGACTATCTCACCAGGGAGATGGAAACGACAGAGGGAGTCGGACAGATATTTTCTATTTCTCAGGCAGTCAGGGAGATGAGTAAGGCGATCTACAGCGAAGGCGAGAACGGGTATGATAAGATTCCTGATTCACGCGAGAGTATTGCACAGATGTTTGAACTATACAATATGAGCGGTAATCCGGAAGATTTCAGGCAGGTAATGAACCTTGAAAACACAAAAGCTCATATTATGATTCGTTTATCGAATCCTGAGAATGCCATAATCCAGAATGTAAAGGCAAAATTAAGTGACCTTACTTCAGCTATCCCGGCGGAAGAAATCACGATCGGAGGATATGCTATAATAATGGCAGACTTTTCTGATTCGATAGTTAAAGGGCAGGTAACGTCATTATTATTCGCCCTGATCGCCGTTTTTCTGCTTCTTTCATTAATATTCAGGTCCGCTAAAGGAGGCCTTATCGGAACCATTCCCCTTGCTATCTCGATAGTGATCCTGTTTGGATTCATGGGATTTGCCGGTATTGCCCTTGATGCTGCAACAGCACTGCTTTCTTCAATAATGATCGGAGTTGGAGTTGATTTCACAATCCAGTACATCTGGTGTTTTAATATTCAGATCAGAAAAGGATTATCGCATGAAGAATCAACGAAAACAACCATGGCCACTATAGGTCGAAGCATTATCATAAATGCAAGCACTGTTATGGCAGGCTTCTCTCCTCTGATGCTTTCAGGCTTTACGTCTATACGGTTCTTTGGATATCTTACGCTGATATCGATCGGATCATGCCTGTTGGGCGCCCTTGTTCTTGTACCGGCAATTCTTATGAAAATCAGACCGGGTTTCGTCGAGAAAAATTTAAACAATGCAAAATTCAGAAAATATGAAAAAGGTAATTCTCTTATTAATGTCAATACTGCTGCTTTCTCAGGTATCAGCCCAGCTGCCGGATGCAGACCAGATAATGAACAAATGCCGTGATCTCACTATAATCGGTACTTTACAGGCGACAATAAGTCTCTCAATTACAGAAAAGAACGGAGCAACACGCAACCGCACATTTGCCATGAGCACTAAAAGCTTTAATGACGGACTTGAGAAAAGACTCATTAAATTCCTTGAACCCGCAGATGTGCGAGGAACCGCTATGCTTGTGGTAGACAATAAAACTGCTTCAGATGAGATATGGATTTATCTGCCTGCACTGAAGAAAACCCGAAGGATAGCATCATCGGAAAATGGAAAGAGCTTTATGAGCTCCGAGTTTTCTAATGCAGATATGGCCTCTCCCACCCTGACCGATTTTAACACCAAACATATCAGCGGTTCCGGTTCAAACGGCACCTGGATCATCGAAAGTGTACCGAAAGACGAAGATATAGCCGACCAGTATGGTTACACAAAGAAAGTTAGTTATATCAATGCGAACAAATGGCAGGTGGAGAAGATGGAATTCTATAACTTTGATAATGAGCTCTTTAAGACCATCGAGATCAAAGGAATATATTCAATGCCTGAAGGTAAATACATGGTTTCTAATATGATAGCCAGCAATCTTGTCACAAACCGCAAATCAGAAATTGTATTCAAAAATATTGCTGATAAGGTTAAAGTAGAAGACTCATATTT
>JALONV010000148.1 GCA_025454755.1 Bacteroidales bacterium
ATACTTCTTGTAGCCTGGTTCTCATGGAGGGTTACGGGAAAAGGCAGCGGAAACGCTGTAAAACCTGCGCTGTTCTACACATTTGTAGGACTGCTTACCGTGCTCGGTGTTTCCCTGCATATAGTCACCTATAACACAATCCCATGGGCAGAGATGGATCTTAACAGGTCGGAAATTAAACCCGACAAAACCTTTTCCATTACAGTCAAAAACCATGAATTCATTTTGCCTGAGGAAAAGCTGGTCATTAACGTAAACGACAAAGTGCTTTTCGATGTAAAATCCGAGGATCTTACTTATGGTTTCGGCCTCTTCAGGAGCGACAACAGCATGCTGTTCCAGATGCAGGTTGTTCCAGGTCATAAGAATGACCTTCTCTGGCAGTTTAACCGCGAAGGTGTATACACCATCAGGTCGACGGAGTATTCCGGACCCAAGGGTATCCATATGATTGTAAAGGATGCCGTACATGTAGTACCGGCTAACGCAACAAACTGATAATGAATGTTCTTAACTTTAATTTACAATGATATGAGTTTCATTAAGACACTAATAAATGGCGAGGAAGGACTATTCAAGTCTGACACCCTTACCCCCATGCAGAAACTTACACTCCGTTTTGTTGTTGTAGGCCTTATCTACTTCGGTTTTGTCGTAATTGAAGGTATGCTGATGCGCATCTATGAAGTCAGGCCGGTCTCTTTCATCACGGAACCTCAGTTCTTTGCAATACTCACTGCTCATCCGCTTGTAGGGATCTTCGGATCGACCTATTCGATTGTCTGCGGCGCATTTCTTTTTATTGTTCCATTCCTTATGAAGAAACACCTCTGGAGCATAAAACTGGGCAACTGGACATTTCTCCTGATTGCAGCAGGCACATTTGTCTTTTGGGCTGCAGGCTTTCTGAGCCATTATTCACCTCTTTACACTTTATACTGGCCGTTACCGGCAGACTTTACGCAATTCAGCGTATGGGGAGGCACATTCTTCATTTTAGGTATTGCACTGGTAATGGCAGGCACAGCCCTTTTCATAATTAATATTTTTAAAACAATAACCTATACTCCGGAAGGATGGGAAAAGCAGCCATCAGGTGCTCTTCTCTCATCAGCGCTCGGCATTCCTGCACTTAAGAACCTCTTCAGAAAACGCAAAGAGGAGCATCTCGTTCCTCTTCCCGTCGCTGCAGTAGCCCGCGGAAGCATCGATATGGCGCTTAATACAGCCATAATATTGTTTACCGGTGTATTGATACTTGTATATATGGTTGCAGCTATCCTGGGATTTGACCTGAAGGAGACAGCCATTGACGCGCTGCTCTATAAAAACTGGTTCTGGTGGGGTCTTGACCTAATTGCTGACGGTCTTGTTCTGATATTCGTTGCAGGAACATGGTATCTCCTGGCAATGATGATAACCGGTAAACCTCTTTTTATGCAAAACATAGCAAGGGCAGCACTGCTTGTCGAATTGATTGTTTCATGGACTGTATGGTCGCACCATCTCCTTTCTGACCAGGCTCAGCCAAATATGCTTAAGGTGCTCTCGGGTGAAATGGTAACTGCTTTCGAGCTTATCACACAGGGGCTTGCTTTCTTTATTACACTGGCCACTCTCTGGAGCGCGCGTCCGCTAAAGATGACCAATCCTCTTAAGTTCCTGCTTGGAGGGCTGCTGGGATTTGCCCTTGCAGTTCCGGCGGGAATAATGCAGGCTGATGTAGGATTGAACAGGATACTGCACAATACCCAGTGGGTTGTAGGTCCTCATGTTCATGTTGCGATCCTGGTCGGACTTACAATGACCCTCTATTCTGCTATTTACATATTGTTCCCGGTTGTGACAAACAATGCTAAAGTGTATAGTCAGAAACTCGTAAACATCCACTTCTGGTGTCATCTTATCGGAGGAATAGGCATGGGTGCATTTATGGGAATGGCAGGATTGAACGGCATGCTCCGCAGAACGCTCTATATAAACGGCGAATTCAATATTCAAATGATCCTTGCTGCATTATCCGGAACACTCATCCTTATCGGATTCCTGGCATTCTTCTTTAATATTGTTATGAGTGTGGGACTGAAAGGAGTTATCGGTATTTTCACTCCTGCGAAACTAAAAACAAAAGACCTGGTGCCAGCCATCTGATATTAAGAAAATTATAATATCCCGCAGATACCGCAGATCAGCGCAAATAATAGCGTTGATCAGCGTTATTTGCGGGATTTTTTTTCTTCATATCTTTGAATTTCTCAAAATCAATAATAATGGAAACTTCATTCTTTAATTCAGCCCTCTTCAGTTATGGACTCATGCCATTGCTGATCTTCCTTGCGCGCATTTGCGATGTTTCGATCGGAACAATACGAATCATTTTTGTCTCCAAAGGCAAGAAATATATCGCGCCTGTACTTGGTTTCTTCGAGGTCCTGATATGGATAACGGCAATCAGCAAGATCATGCAAAACCTTGATAATTATGTAAATTATGTGGCATACGCAGCCGGATTCGCAACAGGCAATTTTGTCGGAATGATAATTGAAGAGAAGCTGGCAATGGGATTCCAGATGATAAGGGTCTTCACACATCAGGACGGGCCCGGACTGGTTCATATCCTTAACAGCAGCGGTTATGGCGCTACAACTGTAGAAGCACATGGTGCAAAGGAAAAAGTTCACATCATATATTCAATTGTTCAAAGAACAAAGCTGGGCGATGTTCTGGAAATCATAAATAAGTTCAATCCAAAAGCCTTCTATACAATTGAGGATGTAAAAACGGTTAATGAAGGTATTTTCACTCCGAGAAAACGAAATTCCGTATTTCCGTTTGCCAGTATTATAAAGGAATGGAGGAAGGGGAAGTGAGAGGGCGAGAGGGCGAGAGGGCGAGAGGGCGAGAGGGCGAGAGGGCGAGAGGGCGAGATAGAAAGATTGAAAATATTATATACATTTGGTGCGAGAGGGCGAGAGGGCGAGAGGGCGAGAGGGCGAGATAGAAAGATTGAAAATATTATATACATTTGGTAATACTAAAACTCAATAATATGGATCAGTTTAATAGCCATCCGTTGTATCGCAAGCATGACCTTGACAGTGTTATGAGCTCACTGTTTTCGTTTTACAAAAAGCATTTTCTTGTACTCTTTCTGGCTGCCTTTGCCGGCAACCTTGCATCCCAGTTTCTGACTACCAGTTTTGACATCTCGAAACTCGTTGGCTTGACCGATCCTTTCGAGATAATGGCAGAGTTTAAGACATGGCTATGGCCGATGGTCGGGCTGATGGTCATTTCACTGCTCCTGAGCCTGACACTTCAATACTTTATTATATACAAACCTGTGAGTAGCGAGGTTAATATCTTTAATTCAATTTATAAATCCCTGAAGTACCTGCTTCCATATATAGTAATCGGGATAATTTTTATTTTCTTCATGACAATTGCAATTATCGCCGGTCTGATCGTTTTTATTATCGGCGTTTTGTTTTCAGTGCTATATGTCTTCATGATCAGCCTGTTCATACTGCCCACGCTGATGGCGGAAGGAAATAATATCGGGAATGCGCTTGGAAGAACTTTCACCCTGTCTCACAGGCACTTTGGATCAAACCTGGGATGGACTGCAATCATTTTCCTAATTATAATGGTAGGATCGCTCATTCTTTCATCACTGGTTATGATACCTTTTTCGGTGAATTTCTATAAGATACTGACAAATCCGGCAGAGGCAACTGAAGCGCTGAGTTTTATGACTAACCCATGGTTTATTATACTATCTGCACTGGCAGGTTCTGTTTTTCAGCCGCTAACTCCAATACTGGGAGCTATCCTTTACTTCAATGCCAAAGCCAGGGAAGATGATGCCATGACGCCTGTTGAAGGAACTGGCGAAACGGATAAGATTAAGGTCGAGGATCTTTATCCGGGGAACTCCGAAAAGAAAGAGAATTAAAACTATCTGACAACCCTGCCTGAGCTGTCGCCTTTCATCAGCTGTTCAACCTCTGCAATAGAAACGAGGTTGTAATCGCCATGTATTGTATGTTTCAGGCATGAAGCTGCAACAGCAAAGTTGAGGGCTTTCTGATCATCATCCTTATAAGCAAGCAGGCCATAGATCAGTCCTCCCATAAATGAATCGCCGCCGCCAACCCTGTCGACAATATGTGTTATCTGGTAAACAGGGGCATTGAAAAAGTCTTTACCATTGAACATTATACCTGACCAGGTATTGTGATCAGCGTTGATGGAACCTCTAAGGGTAATTATTATTTTTTTTGCGCCCGGGAATTTATCCTTCAGCTTTTTACATACAGACTCGAACCCGGCACTTTCAACTTTTCCGGCCGATACATCTGCATTGACAGGTTTGATATCGAATACTTTTTCAGCGTCCTCCTCATTACCCAGAATGACATCACAGAGTTCAACCATTGAAGGCATTACCTGTTTAGCCGTGGTACCCCATTTCCAGAGATTCTTCCTGAAGTTAAGATCGCATGAGACTGTAAGTCCTGCCTTCTTTGCAGATTTTATAGCTTCCAGGCATGTATCGGCTGCTCCCTGTGAAATGGCCGGTGTAATACCTGTCCAATGAAACCATGTGGCGCCGGTAAAAACCTTTTCCCAGTTTATCATCCCGGATTTAATTTCTGAGACAGAAGAATGACTGCGGTCGTAAACAACCTTGCCTGGTCTTGAAACAGAACCAGTTTCAAGGAAATAAATCCCTAACCTGTCGCCACCAAAGATTATGTTCTCTGTGCCGACACTGTGTTTTTTCAGATCCATGATCACCGACCGGCCGATATCGTTTTCAGGCAGTCGTGTTACAAAATCGGCGTGCAATCCATAATTAGTCAGCGAAACGGCAACGTTTGCTTCTCCCCCGCCGAATGAAGCGCAGAATGAGGTTACCTGTGAAAACCGCTGGTGTTCAGGGGTAGCAAGCCGAAGCATGATCTCTCCGAAGGTTACAATCCTGTTAGTCATCTGTTTTTTATTGTTAAAGTTACTGGCTTTGCCCACCATAGCCTTCTTTGACCAACGAAGCTTTAGCGAAGTTGGTGGCGAAGGTGGGTTACTTGTTGCTAAATATCATTTTCGCCTTTGACATATCCGAAGTTGGCAAGAATGCCTCCGTCAACATACAGTATATGTCCGTTCACAAAATCGCTTGCTTTTGATGCCAGGAAAAGAGCTGCATTGGCGACATCTTCAGGCTGACCCCACCTGCCTGCAGGAGTTCTTGTCATAACGAGGTCGTTGAACGGATGCCCATTCTCCCTGATAGGCCCTGTCTGTGCCGTTACTATGTAGCCGGGGCCGATTCCATTGATCTGGATATTATATTTTGCCCATTCGCATGTCATATTCTGTGTCAGCAGCTTTAACCCTCCTTTTGCAGATGCATAGGCCGATACCGTATTACGTCCATATACACTCATCATAGAGCACATATTGATGATCTTGCCGCTGCGTTTTTCGATCATTTTGGGAGCAACTCTCTTTGATATTATCAGAGGGGCAACGAGGTCCACATCTATCACCTGTTTAAAATCTGCCACCGGCATATCCAGAATAGGAATACGTTTGATTATCCCGGCGTTGTTTACGAGAATATCAACAGCACCTACATTCTTTTCGATCTGTGTAATGCCCTTATCGACATCTTTTTCATCGGTGACATTGAAATTCAGAGTATAAACATCGAGCCCCTGTTTCTTAAACTCCTCCCTGCAGCTTCTCAACTTATCATCGGAGAGATCGTTAACACAGACTCTGGCTCCGGCTTTTCCAAGTAACAATCCTATTGCAAGGCCTATACCATGTGTTCCTCCCGTAACGAGAGCTACTTTCCCCGTGAGATCAAATAATTCTTTCATATTATTTTATTTAAGTGTATCAGGATACCGGACATCCATATCTCCATAATCGAGATTCTCTCCGGCCATGCCCCAGATAAAAGTATAGTTTGAAGTACCTGCTGCGCTGTGGATGCTCCACGAGGGAGAAAGTACAGCCTGATCGTTGGTCATCCAGATATGGCGTGTTTCATCGGGATCGCCCATGAAATGACAAACTGCCTGTTTCTCAGGCACTTCGAAATAGAAGTAAGCTTCCATCCTCCTGTTGTGCGTATGCACCGGCATTGTATTCCAGACACTTCCGGTTTG
>JALONV010000072.1 GCA_025454755.1 Bacteroidales bacterium
AGGATGGAAAAGCTAAGCACACATCCCAGAGCTTTTATCAGGCCATCACCGGCGGCAGGCACCCTTGGCGGAGTGGCAAGGAAAACCAGGGAGACAATAATTCTTTGTGAGGCTGCCGGTTTCGATACAATTATCGTAGAGACTGTAGGAGTTGGTCAGTCGGAAACTGCAGTACATTCGATGGTCGATTTCTTCCTGCTGTTGATGCTGGCCGGCGCAGGAGATGAACTTCAGGGCATAAAAAGAGGAATTATGGAAATGGCTGATGCCGTCGCTATAACCAAGGCTGACGGCCAGAATGAATCTGCTGCTGCAGGAGCAAGGCTTCTCTATCAGAATGCCCTTCATCTTTTCCCTGCTCCTCCTTCGGGATGGAAACCTGAAGTGATGATCTGCTCTTCCCAGCGGAATACCGGGATTAAAGAATTGTGGACTAAGATCACGGAATATGTCAAATTCACAAAGGAGAATGGATATTTTGATAAGCGAAGAAAAGAACAGGCTGTGATCATGATGGACGATGCAATAATAGAATATCTTAAAAACACTTTTCTGAACAACGAAAAAGTGAAGATCATGAGGCCGCGGCTTGAGAAATTGTTATACGAAGGTAAGATAACTTCATACAGAGCGGCAGTCGGATTGATCAACAATTACCTTAAAGAATCATAATAATTAATATATTAGCACGATTAAAATTCAATCACATTTGTAACCAATTAATAATAAGATAAATATGAAAAAAGTCATTTACCTGTCTGTTTTGGCAGCCATTTTCGCTGCATGCAGTACAGAACCTCACTATGTTGTGAAAGCAAATATTAAGGGATCCGACAGCCTGACCTTCGTCCTTCAGAAGAGAGATGCCGGAAAACTTATCACAATCGATTCCACACTCTCAAAAGAGGGAGTTTTTAAAATGGAAGGTTCCGTAGAATTTCCGGAGCAGGTTTATCTGACTGCCCTGAATACACGCAACAGGACAACCTTTTTTCTTGAGAATTCGGAGATAACGATTACGGGCACACTCGATTCACTGTTCGACGCGGAAATTACCGGTTCAAAGACTCAGGATGATATGAAATCATTTGTTGATCTTAATAAACCGCTTTCGGATAAATACCAGATCCTTCTTCAGGGATATCAGGCCGCAAGGGCACAGGGTGATACAGCAAAGATGTCGCAGATAAAGAAGGAAGCCATGGATGTAGAAAAAGAAATGACAGGCCTCCAGAAGGAATTCATTAAAAACAATCCTTCATCGTACTTCACTCCGTCACTGATAAGAAGCCTGAGCTATGAGATGAATTCCGAAGAAATCGAACAAACGATAGCCGCACTTGATACAAACGTTGCAAAAGTGCCGGTTATCAAAGATCTTAAGACCAGGTTAGAGGCCATGAAAGCTGTATCCGTCGGAAAAAAGGCACCTGATTTTACGCTTAATGATGTTAACGGCAATCCTGTATCGCTGTCATCAAAGATAGGAAGCAAACTGCTTCTTATCGATTTCTGGGCAGCCTGGTGCGGACCCTGCCGGCAGGAAAATCCCAACGTGGTTAAGGTTTACAATGAATTCCACAAGAAGGGCTTTGATGTCTTTGGCGTATCGCTTGATCAGTCGAAGGATGACTGGGTTAAGGCAATTGCTGATGACAAGCTTACGTGGACACATGTATCTGACCTGCAGTACTGGAACAATGCAGCTGCAAAGCTTTATGCCGTTAACTCAATCCCTGCCAACTTCCTGCTCGATGAGACAGGTACAATAATTGCAACCAACCTAAGGGAGGAGGCGCTTTATAATAAAGTTAAGGAAATACTGGAAGGTTCGAAATAAGACTTTTTTATCCTTGCTTATCCAGCTCCTCCAGGATAAATCCGGTCCCCCTTACGGTTCTGATATCCAGATTCTTGTCTTCGGAGATGTATTTTCTCAGCCTGCTGATGAAGACATCCATGCTCCTTCCGAGGAAATAGTCATCCTCGCCCCATATTTCTGTAAGGATATCTTCCCTGGCGAGGACCTTATTCTTATTGATGATGAAATACCTTAGCAGCTGAGCCTCCTTAAGGGTAAGCTTCTCCTTATTATTCCCGCAGATAAGCTCAAGAGAGTTCATCTTAAGAACGGTATCTGAGAGTTTATATTCATCAGTAGAGGAAGAGTAGGCACGTTTGAGGATGTTGTTTATTCTGAGTATCAGAACCTCAGGATCGAAAGGTTTTGTGATATAATCATCAGCGCCGATCTTCAATCCCCTGACAATATCTTCCTTCAGGCTTTTCGCGGTCAGGTATATCAGCGGAACTTCAGGTTGAAGTTCCTTAATCTTTTCTCCGAGAGTGAATCCATCCATCTCGGGCATCATGACGTCGAGGACGCATATGTCCGGTTTTTCCTGCTGGAAAAGGTCCCATGCTTCCCTGCCGTCGCGGGCCAGGGTTACATCAAAGCCATTAATGGTAACATATTGCGACAGTATGTTGCCGAAATCCCTGTCATCTTCTGCCAGTAATACTTTCATACCTCAATCAGTTTTTCAATATGGAATCGTTACAGTAAATATACTACCTTTTCCCGGTTTGCTGGTCAATGATACATCTCCGCCATGGGCGGTTGCAATTTTTTTAACATAATACAGGCCAAGGCCCAGTCCCTTGTACTTATGGATATTTCCGGTCGACGCCCTGTAAAATTTGTCAAACACATGCCTCTGGTCGGCTTTTGCTATACCAATACCATTATCCGAAATATTTATGCATATATTTTTATCCTTAACAGAGCCTTCAACACTGATTAAAGGGTCCTTATCGCAGTATTTAACGGCATTCGAAAGAAGGTTATTAATCATAGTTGTAAAGTATACAAGATCGATATCTGCCTGAATTCCGTTAAAGTTGTACTTCTGCGACAGTGATGATGAGTTGCCGTAACCTGTCTTGAAACTTTCAACAACATCGTTCATGAATTCTTCAATATCTACTTTTTTCTTTTCGAGCTGGAATTCGGTTCTTTCCCACATGCTGATCTCGAGGATGATATTGATGAGCTGGTTCAGGTGGACACTCTGTTTGCCTATAAGCTTTGCAGTTTCCAGAATCTTCGACTCATCCTTACTGATCTTCTCCATTTCAAGGGTTTTGCCGGCTACTGTAATCGTAGCAAGCGGAGTCTTGAGCTCATGGGTCATGTTATTGATGAAATCTGTTTTGAGGTTCGATAATCTCTTCTCTTCCATCAGGTTGCGATAAGTTATCAGGAAGATTGTCACAACCACAAGGATACTCAGGAGGCTGATAAGAAGTGAAGCTGCCGTCTCCCTGAGTATTAGTTTTTGCTTATCAGAGAAATCAATATAGTATTCAAAATTCAGGTAGTAGTAATTATCGAAAAGCCTCTGGCGCAATACCGAGATACTTGATTTTGAGTCACCCTGCGAAGAAAATCCGAATCCCGGGCCAGCTCCGGCAGGTCTGCGGTTTTCAAATGACTCGTTGCGATAAATGACAAGAGTATCAGTATTTGTTATTTCAAGGTTGCTGATAACAATCCTGTATTTGAATTTCTTTTCAAATCCCTGTTCCCCAAAATATCCTGACAGAAAAGATGTGAAATCCTGTTCCTTGTTAAGAACTGCAGTGAAATATTCAAGTATCTCCTGCTTTTTTTCAGACAGCTTCTGCTCATCTTTTATAAGAGGCAGTTCCTTAACCATGTTTTCAGAATACCTGCTCAGCAGGAACATGACAGTATCATGTACTGATACTCTTGTTCCACGAAGAGAATTCATTGCATCCTGTGTCAATGATCTGTACCTGAGTGTCAGCATTTCATTCTGCTGCTTCCATAATCCCCTCAGGATAATGGCCTGGGCGGCAATGATGAAGATTATGGCGAGTATTCCCAGGGTAAGAACAGTGTTTCTTTTTTTCATATCATTCAGGTTTGCTGTTCAAAATTATTGTTTTTTACCGAAGGCTCCTGAAAGAGTCCCAAACATTAACCTTGTATTAACCCTTCATTAACAGAATCCTGCCATTGCTTGCATTAATTTTGAATTAACAAGTAATAAAACAAGGCAGCCATGAAAAAGAGCAGTTTAATATTAGCAATTATTTTCCTCTTCTCCATGGGTTTTTCCCAGAGGGTAGAAGCCCAGGACAAGAAAAAAGAGGAAAAGGAGAAACAGATGCAGGAAGCCATTGAAGCACAGAAGAAGGCAATGGTAGAGCAGAAGAAAGCCCAGGAGGAAGCAGAAAAGGAGGCACAGGAGGCTCTCAAAGAGTCCGATGTTGAGCTTCAGAAAGTTTTTGAGGAAGCCAGGGTGAAGATTGAAGATCCTGTAGTACGCGACCGGATCATGAGGGTTTATGAAGATATGGGCAAAACCCGTAACTGGTCGACAGGAGAACCATTCGTCTTTACTCCCGGCGTCCAGTTCTATGGTCAGCACTTCGGTGAAGACACAGAAAGAACAACCTGGGAGTTCTCAAAGTATGTCAAGGAAACCTCATTCACAAGGGATTACACTTTTGATGTTGAGCCCACGGTCAATACTGTGGTGATGTCGGTGAACGGTGATTGCAAAGCAGGCGAGATACGCATTAAGATTGTAATGCCAGGCGGGAAGATCTACTCAGATATTGTCATTGACGAATTTGGCAATCTGAACTGGAGGAAGTCATTCACGATTTCTGATACTGAGAACAAGGATAAGGCAGGCGCCTGGAAATTTGAGATAAGCTCCTCAAAAGCTTCTGGTTATTTCAAAATATCTCTTCAGACTTATTAGTTTTTTGTCAGCGTCTTTTGACGGGTTAATTTTCATTCCTTTGGAAATGAGGCTGGAACAAGGGGGTTCAGCCTCATTTTTTTATTCCTGCCTGTCGGGTTTGACAGGCCTTTTTACAGGTTTCCTGTACAAAGTATTGTCATAACCCGGATCCCAGTTCACATTCCTGAAAAACTCTGATGTTTTTATGTTGAAATATCCGAGGACATGTTTTGGGGAGACAGTGTACATCAGCTCATCGTTATCCCCAAAATATGGATCAGTAATCGTCATTACCTCCTCAATGCCTGTGTCGAGGCTGTTTGAGATTGCAGAATATTTTTCATAGATATCTCTCGGGAAGGCAAGGATCATTGTGAACGTGCCGTAATCTTTCCTCTGGAAAAGAAAATAAGTGACTTCAATCGGCTCATTGGGATTAACCCGGTCGCTGGAGTGGGGCAGCTGGTTTTCAAAAATGAAACCTTCATTCATAATCTTTTCAACCACACTGAATTCTTTGGTATTATGAAGGAAGAAGTAACATTCTTTAAACTCTTTAAGGATTGATGCAAGTATCTCTCCTTTATTCTTCATCCGGCCGGTAGTGATTTATCGTTGTCAAAATTAGCTGATATTATTTTATTTGCAACATCTAAAACCTTTTGTGATCTTATATGTTAAATTTGTAGCCTTCTGGCAGTACCGTTAAAGATGAAGAAAGTATTTACACTGCTGGCAATGATAATTGCAATTTCCTGCCACAGGCATACGCCTGATGCCGGAGCAAAGATTATTACAGTCAGCATTGCACCATTTGAGTATTTTGTAAAAGAGATTGCAGGAGATGATTTCAGCGTGAACATCATGGTGCCTCCCGGTTCCAATCCGCATATCTACGAACCATATCCTGAACAAATATCCGGGCTCAGGAAATCTGTCGCATATATCAGCAATGGTTATCTTGGATTTGAGATGTCGTGGCTTGACAGGTTTTACGAAATGAATAAATCAATGATCAGGCTCTCGCTGGGAGATTCTATTGATCCGATTGCTGCAGAGCATGAGCATGAAGGAGAGCATTATGAGGGGGCTGATCCGCATTACTGGGTTTCGCCGAAATGTGCTGCATCAATGGCAAAATCAGTAAAAGAGCTGCTTTGCAAACTTAATCCGTTGAAGACACAGAAATATGAATCAAATTATTCATTGCTTTCAGTGAAGATCAGCGAACTGGATAAAAAAGCTACATCACTATTTTCCGATAGCAATGGCAGGGCTTTCATGATATATCATCCGAATCTTGGATATCTTGCCAGAGATTACGGTCTTGAGGAGGTGCCTGTGGAGTTTGAAGGCAAGGAGCCTCCGCCATCAAGACTCAGGGAACTGATCGATTTTGCAAGAGCAAAGAACATCCGGACGATATTTGTTCAAAGGGAATATGACACCAGAAATGCAAAAGCAATTGCCAATGAGATAGGAGCTGAGGTGGTTGTTATCGATCCTCTGTCAGGCAATTGGGCTGATGCCACTGCAGATATCATGGAAGCGCTTAATAAAAGTTTTACAGAAAATCAGAAATAATTCAGTGTATGTCTTATCTTCTTGAAATGAATTCATTATCAGCTTCTTACGACAATAATGTTGTTCTTGAGGATGTGAATTTCACAGTAAGTGAGAATGATTTTATCGGGGTGATAGGACCTAACGGCGGTGGAAAGACAACTCTGCTTAAGGTGATACTTGGCCTTATTGAACCTGTTAACGGAAAGATCATTTTCAACAACGATCTGATAAACGGGAACAGCATCGGATATTTGCCGCAGATCTCAACAGGTGATGCTAATTACCCGGTAACTGTCACTGATGTCATTCTCTCCGGAATGATGATAAGAAAAAAGATCATTTCAAGAATGTCAGCTGTTGATAAGAAGAAGGCTCATGAGATCATTAGTGAACTAGGATTATCCGGAATGGAAAACTCATCTCTCACCGAGTTGTCAGGCGGACAGCTGCAGAGAGTCTTTCTGGGAAGGGCAATAATTGGCAACCCAAAACTGCTGTTGCTCGATGAGCCGGGCAACTTTGTCGATTCCACATTTGAGAATGATTTCTACGAGAAACTGAAGGAGCTTAACAACAGGATGGCAATTCTGATGGTTTCGCACGATATAGGAATGATCTCGGCACATGTGAAATCATATGCCTGTGTAAACAGGAAGCTTCACTACCATCCTTCTTCGGAAATTTCCAACGAACAGCTCCTGGCATATGGCTGTCCTATACAGCTCATTACGCATGGAGAGGTGCCTCATACGGTTTTAAAATCTCACAGCTGATGGAAGGGAGCATCCTGCAATATGATTTTATAGTGAAAGGGCTTCTGGGGGCTGTTTTTGCCAGTATAACAGCAGGTCTGGCAGGTACCTACATTGTTTCAAAAAGAATGGTTTTCCTCAGTGGAGGGATCACACATGCGTCATTCGGAGGTATCGGTATAGGTTATTTTTTTGGTTTTAATCCGGTTCTGGGAGCGGCGATTTTCGGGATACTTTCAGCTCTTGGTGTCGAATATCTTTCAGTGCGCCAGAAGATCCGGGAAGATTCGGCAATAGGAATTCTATGGGCTTTTGGGATGGCGACCGGAATAATTTTTATATTCCTTACCCCGGGCTATTCTCCCAATCTTATGAGTTACCTGTTCGGAAGCATTCTGACCGTCACAAACGCCGATATAATTGCGTTGGGAATAATGTCGCTGGTGCTTATCCTTTATTTCGGCATTTTTTACCGTACTATTCTTTATATCTCCTTCGATGAATCATTTGCCAGGACATACTCATCATATGTCAACATTTTTAAATATGTTACGACCGCTCTTGTCGCTCTGACGATCGTGCTTAATATCAGAATGGCCGGAGTCGTTCTGGTCCTTTCATTGCTGACAATTCCGCCGAATATTGCAATGATATTTACCAGAGTCTATTTCAAGATCATAGTCTGGTCGGTAGTTGCAGGCTTTATCGGTACGGCGGCAGGTTACGTGATATCATATTTTGCAGGAATCCCGGTAGGTGCAACAATTATCTTTACACTGGTTATAATATGGGTACTGGTTCGGTTGATATTCCAGATGTTAAAATATATTCAAAAAGACAAAAGATAAAAGACCAAAGAAAGAAGCCGGAGCAGATTGGATTCCCCCCGCTTCGGCGGGAGGTTAGGGGTGGGTTGAAAGATTGCTTCGCTTCGCTCGCAATGACAGCAGACGTATTAAAAATATGCAACATGCAACACGCACCACGCAACAATAAATTACTAATAACCAATAAATAAAAGAAATGGATTACGATATCATAATAATAGGAAGCGGTCCGGGAGGATACGTGGCAGCAATAAGGGCGTCACAGTTGAAGATGAAGGTTGCAGTGGTGGAAAAAGCTGAACTGGGAGGCATATGTCTTAACTGGGGATGCATTCCAACCAAGTCGCTTTTAAAGAGCGCACAGGTGTTCGAATACCTAAACCATGCTTCGGAATATGGCATCTCTGTTACAGGTGAAGTAAAAGCAGATTTTTCTGCGATGATATCGCGAAGCCGGGGCGTGGCAGATAGTATGAGCAAAGGGATACAGTTCCTCTTTAAAAAGAATAGCATTGAACATATAAAGGGATATGGACGACTGGTGGCAGCTAACAACGTTGAGGTCGAAGATCCTGAGGGAAAGAAAAAAAACTATTCCGCAAAGCATATTATTATTGCCACAGGAGCCCGGTCCAAAGAATTACCCAACCTGAAGCAGGACGGGAAGAGGATCATCGGATACAGGGAGGCAATGACGCTCCCGAAACAGCCGGAGTCGATGGTTGTTGTGGGGTCAGGAGCAATCGGCAGCGAGTTTGCGAATTTCTATCAGGCAATAGGAACCCGGGTCACACTTGTGGAATTTCTTCCGAGAGTAGTTCCTAATGAAGATGAGGAGGTCTCAAAACAGCTTGAGAGATCATTTAAAAAGCTGAAAATGAAAGTAATGACGGATTCATCAGTAGAGTCTGTTGACACCTCAAAGGAAAAGTGCAGGGTCTCAATAAAGACTCCCAAGGGCATTGAGATAGTTGAGGCAGATATAGTTTTTTCGGCAGTCGGAGTAACAACGAATCTGGAAGGAATCGGACTTGAAAAAGCAGGAGTAAGGACTGAAAAAGGGAAAATTGTTGTCGACGACTTTTACCGTACATCTGTGCCGGGGATTTATGCTATCGGCGATATCGTTCACGGTCCTGCGCTTGCCCATGTTGCTTCAGCTGAGGGAATCATTTGTGTCGAGAAGATTGCCGGCAAGGAAGTTGAACCTCTTGATTATAATAATATTCCGGCATGCACATACACCAATCCCGAGATTGCTTCGGTTGGATTAACTGAAGCTGCGGCAAAGGAGGCAGGTTATGAGATAAAAGCAGGCAAATTCCCGTTTACAGCCTCTGGCAAGGCAAGCGCTTCAGGCGCAAAAGACGGCTTTGTAAAGCTTATCTTCGATGCATCATATGGTGAGCTTTTGGGTGCCCATATGATTGGGGCCAATGTCACGGAAATGATCTCCGAAATTGTTGTCGCCAGAAAGCTGGAAACGACAGCGCATGAGATAATTAAGGCTGTACATCCTCATCCAACTATGTCAGAAGCCATTATGGAAGCAGCTGCCGCTGCGTTCGGGGAGGTGATACATCTGTAACAGGCGACAGGCATCGGGCATCAGGCATCAGGTTGTAGGCCCGGCGCCCGATGCCAGTTGCCACTTGCCTTTTTCTCCGCTGGCGCGGATTTGGCTTCGCCGAGCTCGCAAATGTTAGCCTCAGGTTCCGCTGGCGCGGATTTGTAATCCGTGCCTTTGCTCGGTTGTAATCCGTGCCTTTTCGTTCTGGCACCGATTGCAAATCGGCGCCATCTTATTTCAGGTTAAAGCAACCTTTTCAGTCAATTTTTCATCATTATTTTAAGGAAAACGAGTATTTATAAGACAATTATTTTATAATTTTATACTCTTTAGAGGTATCAGGCCTTGACAGATATAAAAGATATAATAAACGGTTGTCTTAAAGGTAACAGAAGGGACCAGGAGCTTCTGTACAGGAGGCATGCTGCAAAGCTGTATACTGTTTGTCTTCAGTACTCCGGCAATGACGAGGAAGCAAGGGACATTCTGCAGGAAGGATTCATCAAGGTTTTTGAAAACCTCGTTCATTACAAGCATGAGGGTTCTTTTGAAGGCTGGGTGAGAAGGATAATGGTCAATACGGCTCTTGAGAAATACAGGAGCAAACATACCCTGCGAAGGGTGGATGATATTGACCAGATACCGGAGCCGGATGCGGAACCAGACAATGAGGATTATGCAGGGCTCCAGGCAGTAGACCTGATGACGATTATCCGGGAGCTGCCGCCAAAGTACAGGATGGTGTTTAACCTTTTTGCAATTGAAGGATATTCCCACAAGGAGATAAGCAAAATGATGAATATCTCAGAGGGAACCTCTAAATCAAACCTGTCGCGTGCAAGAGTTATTCTCCAGCGCAGGGTCGGGGTATTTACAGGACTAGGGAAGAAGATGTCGAATGGATGAGAGAGAGGCAAATATTGATTTGTTGTTCAGGAACGGATTGAAGGATTATGAGGTCCTTCCTCCGCCTGAAGTGTGGGATAAGATAAGTCCTGCCATCAGGAAGCAGCAGAGAGCATATATTGTCCTGAGAGCTGCTGCCATGATTGCAGTGCTGGTTACTCTGGGATTCCTGGTATCAACCTGGAATAATGAAGTTTCTGAAGGCATTATGTATACCGCTGTCACCCCGGATCTTGTTAATCAATCGCCGCAGTCAGAAATATCTGACGCCGTTCTGCTGGCAGAAGCGAGCCCTCTCCAGGCAGAATCAACTGATAAACATACCATCAAAAACGCTGTCCGAGCTGTTTTTAACCAGGAGGATTTGACAGAACAGAATACAGCAGGGCTTCTGAAACTGCGGGGATTGAGCGAAAACGGATCGCAGGCAGGGGAATCCCGGCTTCTTCCTGTTAATGCTCCTGCCGGCAAGAGCATAAATATTGAAAATTATCCGATATCATATATCCCGGAACCTTCTTTTAACGCCAAAAAGGAGAGATGGACAATTGCCGCTCTTGTTTCTCCTACTTATCTTTCTACAATCCAGTCCGGGACTAATGAAGAAACGCGTCAGCTTGGATCAGTTGAACAACCTATC